>NZ_JAUTBL010000001.1:922500-1017500 GCF_030819275.1 Agrobacterium larrymoorei
AGCGATAAATCAGCACGCCGACGAAGAATGAGAAGAACACCCGCGCCATCCCGGCATACATCTCATGCCAGCGAAAACCCGCATGGAGCTTGCCGAACTCGACGGCGGCAACCACCAATCCGACGGCGGCGATTGCGATGACCGCCGCGATCTTCCCATTTTTCCAACGTGCACCCCACTTCGCGTAAATGACGTTGGCCACCAGTTCATTGAACAGGGACCAAGCGGGGCTGACAAGGAAGAGCGCGCCGTTGAGTGTCAGCGTAAACGGCGCAGGCAGGAAGAGAATACTGGTCAGCAACGCAAAAGCCAGCTCACCCAGACTGATCTTCCTGTGCAGGTCATCGATCGGAGTTGGCAGGTCTAACGCGTAGAGGAGGACGAAGAAGGCCGCCATGATGGCGAGTGCGATGATGTAAAGCGGATAGAGTCTGTAAAAGCGCGCCTTCATGAAGGTCAAGGTGGAGATTTTGCCTGTTCGCAACCTTTCGCCATAGGCATGCGCCAGAACGAAGCCGCTCAAGGCGAAGAAGAGATCGACGGCCAGATAACTGGACGCTTCCGGTCTGCCGAAAAAGAATTCCGCATGACGGTGGACGATCGCGACCGCCGCGACCCCCCGAATTCCATCCAGTAAAACGAAGCGTTCGGGCTGGGGCGTCGCAATCATCAAAATTCTCAGAGGTCAGTAAAACTCACAAACGCGACAGCCTCTCTCCGGTTCATCTTTCCTATCAAAAAACTCAGACGATGAGGCCGCGAGCGGCAACAGGCCAGACCTCCGGCTCGGACATCCCCTCGCCGATCACCGTCAAGCTATCGACAAGATTGGTCACGACGCAGGCGTGGTTCGGGACGATACGAAGCTTGTCCCCCACTTTGAGCCCGATCGGTCCCTCGGTCACAAGACGCCCGTGCTCCTCCGACAACTGATCGATCATGATATCCTCACGACCAAGCACATGGCCATAGCCTGTGAGGCCCAAGAGATCCGAGGTCAGAGCTTTCGACCCGGCATCGATAATGGCGCGGTTTTCCGCCGGTACCGAAACGACGGTGGCGATAACGTTCAGAGCACATTCGTCCCAGCCACAAACGCCGCGCGCCACAAGCGATCTGTCGTTATAGACGTAGGTTCCAGGACGATATTCCGAGACAACCGGCGCCTTGGCCGCATGCATCATAGACGGTGTGCCGCCGGATGTGATGAGGGGCACCGCAATTCCCTGATCTTCGATTATCCGCTTGGCGTCCGTCATGAAGCTCTGGACTGCGGCCTCGCCTGAAGGTGCTGGATAGGTCATCAATCCGCCGAACACCAAACCTGCCGCCTGATTGATGACCGCGGCCAATTCCGCGGCGGCTTGGGGAGTTTGTACACCGCAGCGGTTCGCACCTGTATTGCACTCGACAAGGACGGTCAGCGGTTCCGGCGCATCGGCAAAGGCGTTGGAGAGACCCTGCACGACCTCGGCACTATCGGCAACGACCGATAGACGAACCTTGCTGGCCAGCACACGCAACTGCCGCAATTTCGCTGAGCCGAGAATATTGTAGGTGATCAAAACGTCCTTGATGGCGTCGCTTCCTGCGACCATGGCCTCGGCTTCCGACACCTTCTGGCAGGTAATGCCCACAGCGCCTGCAGACAGCTGCATTTCCGCGACGGCCGGGAGCTTGTGTGTCTTGATATGCGGTCTGACCTTCAGCCCATGGACGTCAGCATAGTCCTGAAAGCGAGCGATATTCTTTTTCGCGATGTCGAGATCCACGACAACGGCGGGCGTGTTGAGCTCGGCAATCTGCTGATCGGATAGGGGCATGACATCCTCGGAAGCAACTCGGGTTCGGCGGCGGGACGCTATATCCCTTTCTCTTCCATTGCTACAGGAAGATGGAGAAATAGCGCCCACACGGAGCTGGCTTTTGGATTTGCCCCTTAAGCCGCTGCCGCTTCTCGCGCGTCAATCGCGGAGAAGACATCCTTCGCGGCAAACAGGCCGTTCAACGCCGCTGGAAATCCGGCATAGACGGCCATTTGCATGATGATTTCGGTGGTCTCGTCACGCGATAGCCCGACATTGAGGCCGGCCTCGATATGCACCTTCAGCTGTGGCGCTGCGTTGCCCATCGCCGTCAGCGCAGCGATGGTTGCGATTTCCCTTGCCTTGGTATCGAGCCCGGGCCGGCTGTAAATGTCGCCGAAGGGAAACTCGAAGAGATAGGTCGCGAAGTCCGGCGCGATATCGGCGAGCGCCGCGATTACCTTTGCTCCGGCTTCGCCGTCAATTTCGGCGAGCGCGCGTTTGCCGCGTTCCAGCCGGGTTTGGTTCAAGTTTTCCTGTGACTGCGTCATCATTCGTCATCCTCTGATCTTCGCCGGCATATCCGGCGATCTTCTGGTCGAGGACGAGGAGGCACTGCTGGAGTTCGGCAACCCGATCGCGAACCTGGTCGCGATGCGTTTCCAGCATCGCCTGCCGTTCTGGCACGGTCTTGTCGCCCTGCTTTCGCAAGGCGGCATAGCGCAGCATGTCCCGGATCGGCATTCCGGTGGTTTTCAGCCTTCCGAGAAACTCGATCCAGATCAATATCTCGGGATCGTAATCGCGCCTGCTCGAGCGGTCGCGATCGGCATAGGGCAGCAAGCCGATCCGCTCATAATAGCGGATCGTATAGGCCGACAGGCCGGAGCGTTTTGCCAGTTCGCCGATCTTCATGAGCGCCTCATCGTCATAACGCAGAGGAAGCTACAAGTTAGAGCGCACTCTCGGTCAATAGCCGCTCATAGCTTTCGAGCGAAATAGTTCAGAGGATGCCGGAGACGTTTTGCCACCGGCACCGGACCGATTATTGCGGCATGACGATTTGCAGCTTCACGTCGGTGTCTCTCGCTTCCACCGCGCGATCAAATCCAGCAATGCTGTCTTCAAAGGGGATGGTGGCGGAGATCAACGGCTTCAGGTCAACCTTGCCGGAACCGATCAGCGCAATCGCCCGGTCATAAACATTGGCATAACGGAAGACGGTCTCGACACGCAGTTCCTTGGCCTGCAATCCGACGATATCGACCGGCACCGGATCGACCGGCATGCCGACAAGCACGATTGCCCCGCCGGGTCGGGCGAGCTTTGCCATGCCGAGAATGGCGGGAGCCGCGCCTGAGCATTCAAACACGATATCGCAACCCCAGCCATCCGTGGCCTTGGCAACGGCATCTGGCAGCGAAGCTTCGCGGATATTGACCGTCTCGATGCCATCATAGGCACCGATGATATCAAGCTTGGGCTGAGCAAGATCGGCAACGATGACCTTGGCGCAACCGCCAGCAAGTGCTGCAAGCGCTACCATCATTCCGATTGGTCCGGCACCCGTGACCACCGCCACATCGCCCGGCTGGATCCGCGCGCGGAGCGCTGCCTGCATGCCGATGGCAAAGGGCTCTACCATCGCGCCCTCGCCGAAGGATACGTTATCGGGCAGCTTATAGGTGAAGGCGGCCGGATGAATGACCTCAGGTGTAAGGCAACCGTGGACTGGTGGCGTTGCCCAGAACGTCACGGCCGGATCAACATTGTAGATGCCGAGCTTGGCTGCACGCGAGGTCGGGTCGGGAATACCCGGCTCCATGCACACGCGGTCTCCGACCTTCAGATGCGTGACCTCGGAGCCGACTTCGGCAACCGTGCCCGCTGCTTCGTGGCCGAGCACCATAGGCGCGTTAACGACGAAGTGGCCGATCTTGCCATGGGTGTAATAATGCACATCCGAGCCGCAAATACCGACCGTGTGGGTGCGGATTTTCACATCTTTTGGACCGAGCGTGGCGGGAAGATCGAAGTCGCGAAGCGACAGCTTTCCCTTTTCCTCCAGAACCAGAGCCTTCATCGTTTCCTCCTTCAACCTTGATGCGACCTGCGTCTCCAGCATCGGCCCGAAAATCGGAATCGATTTTCGGAAAGCACGATGCGTAGATTCAAAAAGTTAGAGCGTCCTTTGTGCGTCTTAAAGGACGCACGGCGCTCTATAAGAAGGTGATGAAACGTCGCGCAGCGGAAAGCAACCCCTTCCTTTGTGCCATCGCTCTTTCGTTGAAGGAAGTATGTTGCCGAGCCAAGCAAGTAACGAAAAAGTATCAGCCAGACTGCAAAAAGCGCAGTATGGCGACGTTGAAGGCATCCGGAGCCGTGACGTTGACAGCATGGGCTCCGAAGTCGACGAGCTGCAACTGGCTGTTCGGCAAGCCTTCGGCCAGACGAATCGACCGCGTGTAAGGAACCAAAAGATCATCACGCGTGGCAATCACCAGCGTCTCCATTTCGATTTCCTTCAAACGGTCATCGACATCGAAGGCGCGCAAGGCGGCGATGCGGCGCAGGATATTGGTGCGCCCCTGAAAATGCTCAGTCGCGTGTCGCTCCTCCGCCTCCAGCCGTTCGGCATTTTCCGACATCCAGACGGCCGGGTACAGGAACAGGGGCTGTGCCTTGACGAAAGCGGGAACGCCGGATTTCTCCAGGAGCTCGATGCGCACATCAAAGCACCGCCCGGAATGAGGATCGGCCTTGCTCCAGGCATTGATGAGAATGAGCTTTCCGACCATTTCGGGCTTGCGAAGGGCGAGATCAAGCCCGACCAAGCCGCCCAATGCGTGCCCCATGAAATCGAAGCGAGTGAGACCCAGTTGCTCGGCAATCTCCAGCACATCGTCCGCCATGGCCGCGATGCCGCCATCGACCCGTACTTCGCCACCGGTGTGTCCGCAACCGCGATGATCATAGGTCACGATCCGATAGTGGTTCGATAGCGCCGCAAGCTGCGGCGCCCAGTAACTTGCAGAGCCGCCGAGGCCCGACGACAGGATGATCGTCGGCGCATCGGCCTCTTGTCTTCCGTGCAGATCGAAATGCATTGCGCTTACGGCTTGCCGATATGAGCGACGGTTGCGATTTCCACCAGCGCATCCGGCTTCACCAGACCGCATTGAATGCAGTAGCGAGCCGGCTTGTCGCCTGGGAAATACTCGGCATAGACGGCATTGACCGCCTGATAATTGGCCCAGTCGGTGATGAAAATGTGGTTCATGGTTACATCTTCCATCGTGCCGCCGGCTGTTTCGATCACCGACTTGATGGTCTCCAGCACGTGTCGGGTCTGGGCGCTTGCGTCACCCACATGAACGACGTCGTTGTTCTTGTCGAATGGCAGCGTTCCGGAGACATAGACGATCCCATCTGCCAGCGTGCCGGGCGAAAATGGTGCAATCGGCTTCGATGTGCCTTCGGGAACGATGATCTTCTTCGGCATGAGTGTGTCCTTCTACAATCAGGAATTGGCAGGTGCGGCCTGGCTTATGGCGCCACAGAAATCATTGACAGTCGCCACCCAACCGAAAAACTTTTCGACGTTGTAGACGGTCGCCTGTTGAATGTAATCCGGGCCGAGGTGATGGGTCGCGTCTTCGAGCATGACGCCGAAATATTCCAGATGGAAGGCATCGCGAAGCGAGCTTTCGACGCAGACATTGGTGGCAATGCCGACGAAGACGAGGTTTCGAATGCCGCGGGCGCGCAGGATACTGTCCATCTGCGTGTTGAAGAAGCCGCTATAGCGGGTCTTTGGCACCAGGATATCACCGGGTTTCGGCTGAAGCTCATCGACGATCGCGTAATCCCAGGTGCCCTTGGCAAGCAACTTACCCTGCGCATCCGGATTGGCGCGCATATATTTCAGCGCGTTGGATTTGTGCCAGTTGGGCGAGCCTGGACCACCCGCCTCGACATAATCCTTGTCCCAGCCATTCTGGAAGTAGACCACCTGAACGCCAGCAGCGCGCGCGGCATCCAGGGTCTTACGAATATTATCGATCGTCCCCTTGGCGCCTGAAATGTCGAAGCCGGCCAGATCCACATAGCCGCCTTCCGTCGAATAGGCATTCTGCATATCGACGACGACGACGGCGGTTTCTTCGGGCTTCAGTGTGATCGGCTCTGGGCGAGCGGGCAATGTCACGCTTCCGCTGTGAACGGCGGGGGCTTGGTATCCTGTCGTCATGCTACTCACTCCGCCGCCTCGAGAAGGGGCTTTACATGCTTGCGGCACGCCATCAGAGGCTGGATCTTCGTGCCGAAATCTTCAACGCCCTTGACGAAATCATCGAAAGTCAAAAGTACGCCGCCCGTTCCAGGCACGGTCGGAACCTCATCAAGCAATCGCGCCACGGTCTCGTAGGAGCCCACAAGCGTTCCCATGTTGATGTTGACGGCGGAGACCGGGTCGGCCATCTGCCGGACATTGGTGTCCGAACCGGATTTCGTATCGGCAGCACCCTGGACGCCGAGCCACTTGATCGCCTCCTCGTCGGCACCAGCCTTGTAATGCTCCCATTTCGCCCGTGCGGCCTCGTCCGTTTCGTCGGCGATCACCATGAAGAGAACGAAGGACGATACATCGCGGCCTGTCTTTGCCGTTGCTTCCCTGAGCCTCTCGGCGGCAGGCGCAAATGCGGTGGGTGTGTTGACGCCGACACCGAAACAGAAATTGTAGTCCGCATATTTAGCGGAGAATTCCATGCCGGCATTGGAGGAGCCCGCGCAGATCACCTTCATATCGGCCTGCGGCTGCGGCGAGAGCCGGCAGTCGTCCATCTGGAAGAACTCGCCCTTGAAGTCGCTCTGCCCCTTTTCCCACAATTCGCGCAGGATCGTGGCGTATTCGGCAAGGTAAGCATACCGCTTGCCGAAGTATTCGTCGCCCGGCCACATGCCCATCTGCGAATACTCCGGCCGCTGCCAGCCAGTCACGAGATTGATGCCGAAGCGGCCGTTGGAAATGCTGTCGATGGTGGAGGCCATTCTTGCGACGATGGCCGGCGGCATGACGAGTGAGGCAGCTGTGGCAAATAGCTTGATGCGTGTGGTGACGGCGGCGAGGCCTGCCATCAGCGTAAAGGATTCGAGATTATGATCCCAGAACTCGGTCTTGCCCCCAAAGCCGCGAAGCTTGATCATCGACAAGGCAAAATCGAAGCCGTACTTCTCAGCCTTGAGAGTGATTTCTTTGTTCAGCTCGAAGCTCGGCTTGTATTGCGGCGCATTCTCCGACAATAGCCAGCCATTGTTTCCAATGGGGATGAAGACTCCAATTTCCATAAATATGTCCTTCTTCGAACTGTACCGACAATGCTCTGTGACTTGCAGCACCGGGGACGGCATCGATATGACATCGGCCCAAGCCCCAGCGGATCGAAATTTCGACGGCAGATTTTGAAAGTCTTTTTGTTCCCCATACGTCAAAATAGATCAATGAATAACGGGCTGACTGGCCTGTCGCGCAAACAGCAAATCAACCCGAAAGGGGATGCTCACCCGACTGGACGCAAAGATCAACCGAAAATATTGCATGCTTGGCTATCGGAATTGTCGATTGCAAGCCACGCATGTGCGAGGCAGGCAAAGCTGCGGCATCATGTCCTTTACAAAGCGGGATGATTGTCAGGCGTCAAAACCGCCTGACTTCCTAATCAAGCGGGATGCAAGGTCCACCGGACAGCCCATGGCGATATGCCCGTTGTGCTGACGGTTCCGAGACTGAAAAGCTCGACGCCTGTTGTCGCGTCAGTCTCGATCTCACCATTCTTTTCGGAAAGATTGGCAATCAGGCGAAGCGTTGCTCCGTCCTCCATTCCCCAGTCGACGGTGACAATCCCGTCTCTGACATCGTAACGCGTTGTATCGGGGATGATCGTCTTCAGCAACGGCACGATGTGCTGTTTCCGCAGGTCGAGCAGCGTCCTATAGAAACTCAGCAACTGGCTTGCTTCATCATCTCCCACCTTCGACCAGTCGAGCTTGCTGACGATGAAGGTGTCCTTGGCGGTCGGATCGGGTAAATCCTCGCCATCGAAGCCCGGGAGGCGAGAAAGCTCCTCGCGGCGCCCATCCCTCACCTTCTGGTTCAGGTCCTCGTTGAAATCGCAGAAATAACGGAAGGGATCGCGCGAACCCCACTCCTCGCCCATGAACAGCATCGGTATTTGCGGCGCGAGGAGATAGATCGCGGTAATCGCCTTCAGTGCCGCTTCCGGTGCGTAGGTCTGCATCCTGTCGCCGAGCGCGCGGTTGCCGATCTGATCGTGATTTTGAATGAAGGAGATAAAAGCCGTGGGCGGCAAGTGCGCGCTCGGCTTGCCGCGCTCCTCATCGCGGTAGGGCATATGCTCACCCTGGAAGGCGAAGCCTTCCGCAAGGGCGCGACCGATCTGGTTGTCGTCGTCGGAATAGGCCTTGTAGTAACCGAAGGTTTCGCCAGTCGCAGCGATATGAAGCACGTGGTGGATGTCATCATTCCATTGCGCGGTGAAACGCTCCGGTTTCCCCTCTTCGTCACGGCTCAAGAGATCGCTGTCATTGTCTTCATTCTCGACGATCAGATGAATGTGCCGGTCAGCCGCGGCGGCACGAACGCGGCGCGCGAGTTCCGTCAGTAGATGTTCATCGCTATCGTCGATGATCGCATGAACGGCATCGAGCCTTAGGCCATCGAACCGGAATTGCGTGACCCAATAGATGGCGTTCTGAATGATGAACTCACGCACATACTCGGATTGCTCGTCGTCGTAATTCAAGCCCTGGCCCCATGGGTTCTCGTGATGCGGCGAGAAGAGCGGCGCGTAGTTGGGCATGTAATTGCCGTCCGGGCCGAAGTGGTTGTACACCACATCGAGAAAAACGCAGAGCCCGCGCTCATGGGCGGCGTCGACCAGCGCCATCAAATCGTCCGGGCGTCCGTAGCTACTGTCGGGCGCATAGGGCATGACGCCGTCATAGCCCCAATTGTAGCCGCCTGGAAAATCCGCAACAGGCATGATCTGGATAGCGGTGACGCCGAGATCACGCAGGTGATCGAGATGGGCAATCGCGCCTTGGAAGGTGCCTTCGTCGCTGAAGGTGCCGATGTGGAGTTCATAGATGATGATCTCCTCCCAAGGTCGGCCGTGCCAATCGGAGCTCTTCCATGGAAAGCTCGACAGATCGACAAGCTCACTCGGACCATGGACATCATGCGGCTGAAAGCGAGAGGCGGGATCTGGAACCTTCAAGCCATCGGCCAAGGTAAAGCTGTATCGCAATGCGGTCTCGGGTGTCGGCTTGCGCAGCCGGTGCCAGCCCTCATCGTCCCGCTTCATCGCCTCCGGCGGATCGCCTTCGATAGTGAGAAGCACCTCTTGGTGCAGAGGTGCCCAAAGGCGAAACTCAATGTCTTGATCGGAAATAGCTGGACCGAAATCGAATGTCTGAACCACCGGAGCCCCTCGTGCTGTTGTGCACTGCATCAAACAGAAGTCGATGCAAAAGGTTCACGTGCATCTCCCGAATTTCTCGATGCTTGATCGTCATAACGCAAACCGACTCGGCGGGTGGAACTACTCTCCCTCAAGAGCAGTTTGCGCAGCGCTTCACACATCTTCCGGACCAGGACGCTGAAGCCCACCACTGGTCCTTTCGCCAGCTTTCACCGGCCAAAGCAGCGGCCACTTTTGGGATTGTCGCATGAAATTTCCGACCGCCACCTATCGCCTGCAATTCCGTAACGGCATGACGTTTGATCGCGCAAGCGCTCTCGTGCCCTATCTTAAAAAGCTCGGGATCAGCCATCTCTATGCGTCACCAATCTTCACGGCGACATCGGAATCCACGCATGGCTACGATATCACCGACGCGAATGAGATCGATCCCGCGATCGGCGGCCGGGCTGGTTTCGACCGCATGGTCGAGGCGTTGAAGGATGCCGGGCTCGGTCTCATCCTCGATATCGTTCCCAATCATATGGCCGCATCGCTTGAGACGCCCTGGTGGAAAGATGTAATGGAGCATGGTGCGGAGAGCCGTTATGCCCGCCATTTCGATGTCGACTGGTCGCGGCGCTTGACCTTACCGGTTCTCGGCGATGATTTTGACGCCGTTCTGGAAGCAGGCGATCTGGCCATCAAGTCCGATCCGAAGACTGGCAAGCCGGTCCTTGCCTATTTCGAATCTCTGTTTCCGCTCCACCCCTCAACATATGACGGGCGTGAGGCAGAGATTTTGAAGATTTCGGATAAGGCTTCGGTGTCTGAGCTGCACGACCAACAGCCATACCGGCTGATGTCCTGGCGAGATGCGGCACGCGACCTCTCCTATCGGCGGTTCTTCGAGGTCACCGGCCTTGCGGGCGTCCGGGTAGAAGACAAGGCGGTCTTCGAGGATAGTCATCGGCTGATCCTCGAACTTGTCCACAGCGGTGCCGTCCAAGGCCTGCGTCTTGACCACATCGATGGTCTTGCGGATCCCAAGGGCTATCTTGATTGGTTAAGAGAGGCCGTAGGACCGGACTGCTATATCGTCGTCGAGAAAATCTTAGGAGAAGGCGAACAACTCCCAGCCGATTGGCCGGTTTCTGGTACGACTGGCTACGAGTTCATTGCCGCCCTCAGCCATGCCTTGGTAGATGGCAAGAAACTTGAGGTGTTGCAGTCCGCCTATGAAGCGCTCGGAGAAAACCGACGCGATGCGGAGGAGCAGTTGCGCGCAGCAAAGCTCCTGATGGTCAGCAGGAACTTCGAGGGTGAGGTCTCTGTCCTGGTGGCACTGGCAGCCAAGATTGCGGAGCAAGCAGGACGTCGCACTCCGGAAAGCGAACTGAAAGACGCGCTCAGCGAAATGCTGATTGCCTTCACGGTCTACCGCACCTACGGAACGCCTGAGGGCTTGCGCGCGGACGACAAGGCCCTTCTGGACCAGGTTATCGAAGCCACTGGCGACGCTGGCCATGCCGTCTCGATTGAGGCGCTTGCCTTGATCACCGGCATCCTCAAGGGTGAAGTGCCAAGCTCTGCAGAGCAGGATGCGGTGACCTTCCGCACCAAGTTCCAGCAGTTGACCGGACCGATCATGGCGAAGTCCATCGAGGATACGCTGTTTTTCCGCCACAACCTGCTGCTTGGCCTGAACGAGGTCGGCGCCGAGCCCATCCAGCCTGACTTCTCGCTCGATCATTTTCATGAGGAGATGCGCATCCGCAAGGAGCGGCAGCCGAAAGGGATTTCAGGCACCTCCACGCATGACACGAAGCGCGGCGAAGATGCCAGAGCCCGCCTCTATGCTCTGTCGGAAGCACCTGACGTCTGGATTGCAGCCGTTGAGGACTGGCGTGAGACCAACGCCAAGGCTGTTCGGCAGCTTCCAGATGGTCCGGCTCCGGAGCCTGAAGTCGAGTGGATGATTTACCAGGCGCTCGCCGGATTTCTCCCTCCTCGCTTAGATGCCGATGACGAGAAGACGTTCCAGCAGTTGAAGGATCGCTTCCTTACCTACCTGGAGAAAGCGCTGCGTGAGGCGAAACTCAGAACCGACTGGGGCGACTCCAACGAGGCGTATGAAGAGGCTGTTCTCGGCTATGCCTCGCATCTCTTCTCGCTAGACAACCGAGACTTTCTCAAGGGCTTCGCCGAGACGATCAAACCCTTCATCGAGGCCGGCCTTGCAAATAGCCTCACGCAGACGATCATCAAGCTCATGGCGCCTGGAATTCCTGACATCTATCAGGGCAGCGAAGGTTTCGATTTCAGCCTCGTCGATCCCGACAATCGCCGCGAACCAGATTATGATGCCCTGTCGAAACGCCTGGCAGAAGGCCGCAAGCCGGATGCAGCCGATGTCTCCGCTTGGTACGATGGTTCGGTCAAGCAGTCTGTCATCGCCACCCTGCTGCATCTGCGCCAGGCCGCTGCCGATCTTTTCAATGAAGGGGACTATGTGCCGCTTCGCGCGACGTCGCGCTCCGGCAACCTTGTGGCCTTCGCCAGAGTGCATGGTGAGCAAGCCGTGCTGGTTGTTGTCCCACGCTTCACGCTCGCACGGGGTGCGGATCAGGTTCTTCCGCCGACGCTTGGCGGCGGAGTGACCATGGAGCTTCCCGCCGAACTATCAGACAAGCGGTTCCAGAACGTGTGGACGGAGGATCACATCGAAACAAGCCACGTGCTGGAACTGGACGCAACTGCCGAGGAGCAACCTTTCCTCGTTCTTAGAACGGCCTAATCGGCTAGACCGTTTCCTTGTTAAATGGAAACACGCCAAAGCTTATTGCAGCTTCGGTCTTTCGATGCCGGAGCTGCAACGATGATCAACGCCGCCAAAGCGAAAGACGCTTTGGCGCAAATGTTATTTTGCTAAAATACACGAAATCCGCAAATTTGACCTTGAACATGAAAGGCCGAGCTTTCAGAAGAAGCCGACGCGTGCAAGCGCGTGTTTGGAGATCCCCTCATGGCCAGAGTGACCAATCCCGGCTTCACCCCCGAAGTGACCACCTTTTCCATTATCGCGGCGGCAAGCTTCTGCCACATGCTGAACGACATCATGCAGTCGCTGCTAACGTCGCTTTATCCGCTGCTGAAAGCCAATTATGCGCTCGACTTCGGACAGATCGGGCTTTTGACCTTCGCCTTCCAGGTGACGGCATCACTGTTGCAGCCAGCCGTCGGCGTCGCCACCGACAAATGGCCCATGCCGTTCTCGCTTCCAGCCGCGATGCTCTCCACCTGCACGGGCCTCATCACTCTGGCCTATGCCCATAGTTTCCCTGTGCTGGTGCTCGGCGCCTGCCTGATCGGCATCGGCTCAGCGATCTTCCACCCTGAAGCATCCCGTGTGGCGCGCGTCGCCTCCGGCGGACGCCACGGTCTGGCGCAATCCTTCTTCCAGGTGGGCGGCAACACAGGTACGGCAATCGGACCATTGCTTGCGGCCTTCATCGTCATCCCGAGGGGCCAGGAGGTCCTTAGCTGGTTTTCGATCATTGCGCTCACCGGCTTTGCCATCCTCTCATGGGTCAGCATCTGGTACAGCCGCCATCGGCGTAGTGCTGCTGGCAAGCGACCTGTCAGCCGCGAATTGCCGCTGCCGCGCAACAAGGTATTGATGACGCTTGCCGTTCTCGTGGTCTTGACTGCGACCAAAAACGCTTATCTTGCCAGCATTTCCAGCTACTTCACCTTCTTCACCATCGAGAAGTTCGGTGTTTCGGTGCAGAATGCGCAAATCCTGCTGTTCCTGTTCCTCGGCGCGTCTGCTGCGGGTGTATTCTTCGGCGGGCCTATCGGCGACCGGTTCGGCTCGCGCGTGGTTATATGGTTCTCGATCCTCGGCGTCATACCGTTCGCTCTGATCCTGCCCTATGCCAACCTCTTCTGGACGGCAGTTCTCGTGGTCGTCATCGGCTTCATCTTCTCGTCTGCGTTTTCCGCAATCGTCGTTTTCGCGCAGGAACTGGTACCCGGTCGCGTCGGGTTGATTGCCGGCATGTTCTTCGGCTTTGCCTTCGGCTTCGGGGGGATTGGTGCTGCGGTCCTTGGCGTCTTCGCCGATCGGCAGGGCATCGAGTTCGTCTATCAGGTTTGCTCGTATCTGCCTCTGCTGGGACTGCTGACGGTTCTTCTCCCGCAACTGCCTGGCCGCCGTATATAATGGAGAAGCGCCGCCCCCTCTATCGAAAGCGGGCGGCGCTTTGATAAACTCAAACATTGGTGGTTTTGCTTCAGCAGGGAGATCTGCCACCTTTTTCTTTTGCGATATCTCGTCCCCTACGGCGTTCACCGAAAATAGTCGCTCCCGAATCGATCAAGCGGTAGATGAAGGTTTGTGATCTTCCCCATTTTTTATCAGCAAACAGGCATGTAGATCGACACGATGTCATGGTTAATATTGTGTTGACGACTGCCCTTTTGTTTCCCCGCTTTGCGCCATTCCCTTGTCAGCAAGAAATTTGCCTGTAATGAAGCTTTAAAGGCCGGACTTGCGGGGAAATAAATGACGACGATCACGGAAGCGAATATCAGGCTCGGCATGGTTCTGGCTGAAGCTGAAGCACGACAGTCGTCCATCAGCGCCGAGAAGCTCGAAAGCCGAAACCTCATCCCTGCGACGATCGACACCGCCATGGCCGTCCAGGCGCTGGCGGTTGGCACGCTCGGCAAGGACGTGGCAGGCTGGAAGCTTGGTCTGAACAACGGTCGCCCGGTCGCAGCCCCCCTGCTCGATCTTTATGACGAGGTTCAGGACAGCACGCTCACCGTTCCCAAGCCCGGCGCTGTCGGCATCGAAATCGAAGTGTGCTTCGTGCTTGCCGAGGATTTGCCCCTGCTGCCGCTCGGCGAAAGCTATACGCGCGAGATGATCCTGAAAGCGGTTGAATCCATCAACCTCGGGGCGGAGTTCGTGAGCTATCGTTTGACGGAAGAAAACCGCGTGCCGTTTCCGTTGTTCCTCGCCGACAGGCTCGCTAACCACTCCTTCGTCCTTGGACCGGCGATCGATTCGGCCATCATGGAGGCGCTTGCCCTTCAGGATCCGAGCCTGCCGCCGCTGATGGTCGAGGCGGAGGATGATGTTCTGTTCGGTGCCATACCGGTGCATCCGCAAATGGACCCGGTCGCACCTCTTCTCGCTTATGCCAACGCGCAGAACGATCACTTAGGCGGGCTTAAGCGTGGTCAGGTGATCACCACTGGCAGCTTGTGCGGTATGATCCGCCTTGGTGAAGCAACGCGGATCAGCGCTCGCTGGGAGGGGATCGGCGAAATGGACATCCAGATTCCTGGCTAAAACTTCTATAGCATCGGCCAAAAATGACAGACGAGTTCGGGAAAGCACAAGGCCCTCACTCAAAGCAGATAGAGCGCACCCGTTTTGGTTGGGCGCGCTCCTCAGCACTTGACCTCAAGCGTCGTCATTGAATTTCAGGACGATGCCGTGGCCTACCACAGCTTTACGTGGCGGTTGACATCCTTGTAGAGAAGATAGCGGAAACGTCCTGGGCCGCCAGCGTAGCAGGCCTGCGGGCAATAGGCACGCAGCCACATGAAGTCACCTGCTTCGACTTCCACCCAATCATTGTTAAGGCGATAGGCAGCTTTGCCTTCGAGTACAAAGAGGCCGTGCTCCATGACATGGGTTTCCATGAAAGGGATGGTAGCGCCCGGTTCGAAGGTGACGATGTTGAGATGCATGTCGTAACGGTCATCCGCCGGATCGATGAAGCGGGTGGTCGCCCACTTGCCTTCTGTGTCCGGCATGGCGGAGAGTTCATGCTCGTCTTCATGCGTGAAGATGGCCGGCGGCAACTCGAGACCTTCGACCTTGTCGAACACCTTGCGAACCCAGTGAAATTTCGCAGCCGAGCCGCCCTTGGCCCGCAGCGACCACTCGCTTCCCGCCGGAATGTAGGCGAAAGAGCCCGAGCGAAGAGCGTGCTCTTGGCCCTGGTAGGTGATCGTCATCTCGCCATCGACCATGAAAATTGCGGCTTGAGCGCGGGTGTCGGGCTCCGGCTTGTCGCTCCCACCACCCGGCTGCACTTCCATGATATATTGCGCGAAGGTCTCTGAGAATCCCGTCATCGGCCGGGCGATGATCCAGGCGCGCGTATCGGTCCAATGCGGCAACACGCTGGTGACGATGTCGGACATGACCCGCTTGGGAATGACCGCATAGGCGGTGGTAAACACCGCTTTGCTGGAAAGCAGCTCCGTCTGCCCTGGCAACCCGCCAAAATCAGAGTAGTAACGCTTCTTTTCCATCATGCACTCCAAGCTTCCAAAATCGAGCCACAAGCATCGCGTGGCCTGTTCGCAGCTAAAGCGCCGTGCGTCCTACTGGACGTACAAAGGACGCTTTACCTTAAAATCTACGCATCGTTCTTATCCGAAAATCGATTCCGATTTTCGGATAAGAACGATGCTGTAGGCTTACCCCGCAATCATTCCACTCGCCAGAGCGATTTCCTGACTTCTCCGATTTTTTGAAGCGCCGAGATCGATTTGGGTAATGGCTACAGGAGGCACACGGCACTCTGATGCTAGAGCATCGACGCGCAATCTCTGTTCGTCGATGCAACACAGCAGAGAAGACTTAGAGCTTCCTGATGACACCATAGACGATGTTGTGGTTCTGCCCATGAAAGACCTCGCTTTCAGCAAGGGATGGAGCAATGCTGGCATTGATGATCTTCCACATATCCGCCTTGCTGCGCAAAAGCAGCGTCCAGTTCATGAAGGATTCCATATAGCCATCGACGGCAATATCTTCGGCGAAGTTGGCAAAGAGGAAGGTACCGCCGGGCTTCAACATATCGAGGCATCGCCTCGTCAGCTTGATCGCAACCTTGTCCGTCAGATAATCATAGAGACCTGCGGCATAGACAAAGTCGAATTGTCCAAGATCGTGGGAGCGAGCAAGAAGATCTTTGACCGAACCATCGACAGATTCGACGCTGGTGCCGGCAAAGTCGCGCGCAATGGAGCCGATGCTCAACGGGTCCTGATCGAGAGCAACCCAACGCTTGATGCCATTTGAAGCGAGGGCCTGCGAGCGGTTTGCTTCACGCAAGTGACCCGCCGCGATGGTGAGAATCTCGGTCTCCGGCCCCTTTTCCTGCGCAATGTCATCGACGTAACGCGTCAGGATATCGCGCCGTTCGCGCACTGCGACGGAGGACGAAGCTTCGCGGGTATAATCGTAAAGGGCAGTGCCCAGGGGAGAGGCAGCTTGGATGCGGTCCGCGACGCTGGCGTGACCGTAGATAAAATCCAGTAGTTGCGCATCGCCGGAGTAGCCACGCGGTTTTTCAAAGGACCACTTCGTAAAGGGATCCTCCAGAAAGTAGTCGGCAACAGGATGCTGTTGGATCAGCGGCAGAACTCCCATCCACACGCTATAGTCGTATTTTCTTCGCATTTGGTGGAGCCTACCCGCAACCGAGTGTATAATGGTTGCAGGCGCTGCATTGGCAAGAAACTGTTGGTGTGCCAGGTTGAGAATAAGCGCCACTTCTGCTTCCGCAACGGCAAGATCACGCTGCGAGTTGCTGTCATTCTGCGTCAGTAATTCGTTGGAAACTGAATCCGGCGTGACCAAGCTCTGTCCGTCCAGCACGATCCTATTGTTTCGAGCCACCACTAAATCCCCTTTTAAGCCACTGTTAATCCTAGGTTAATCGATGACCATGCCGCTCAGGGCCAGCGATTGAATAACTAGGGAAGAGGAATTCGTTTCTAGGCCTTAACTATTAAGGTATGACTAATGGCTAAAATTACGGGAGTAAGATTCAAAGAAACTTAATCGGCATGCGAGTATGATCATTGGGCAAACTTCCCCTGTTTCCGCCAAAGGAGAGCTCGGACGCAAAGGGGATGGAGCAGATCGTGCATTGAAATTTATGAGGCGAGTATGATCGCTCGCCGAAAATTCGTACAACCTTTAGGAATGTGCATGACGCACAGTTTGGCACAGAGTGTGGACCTCGATCTGCAGGCGGATGCATCGCGCACCGGCTCTGAAACGCGCGTGCGACAGCACTTCTTCGAAGAAGCGGACGTCAAGCGCCGAAGGGCAATCCGTCAGGGTCTCTGGGTTGCCGTCCTCATCTATCTGCTGTTTTCAGTGACCGATGTGCTTCTGGTTCCAGACGTCTCCATTCACACGATTTTCGCGCGCTTCGTCGTCGGCATTGCCGCTCTGCTCATTCTGGAATCGCAAGTGAGAGCGGGAACAAGAACCGACCTCATGGATGTGACGTGCGCCGCGGCGCTGGTGTGTGGCTATCTCGGCTGGCTGCTGCCGGCGATGATGACAATCCACACCATCAACATGTCCTACTACATGGTGTTCGGCGCCATCTTCATGATGGGTGCGAACCTGTTTTTCACCTTCAATTTCGGCCTCTCGCTTCTTGCTTCCAGCATCGTCCTCCTCATCTTTTTCGTGGCTCTCAGCTTCCTGCACAAGGACGTCTATTACCAGATCTCCTTCGGCACCTTCTATCTCGCCTGCTTCAGCTTCACCTCCTATGTGAACTGGCGGCTCAATCGGGAGCGCGCTCGTGTCCTTCTGAGCGCTATTGAAGCCAAGGTTCGGCAGCGTGAAGCCGATGAGCGTGGCGAAGCCTTGTTCAGGCTTTCCAATACCGACCCGCTGACGGGCGTCGCCAACCGGCGCGCCGTCGACGCCCATTTGCGCCGCCTGTGGAGCGACTGGATCACGTCGAAGCGGAGTTTCGCGGTCTTCCTGATCGATGTCGATTTCTTCAAGAAATACAACGACTACTACGGTCATCAGGAGGGCGACCGCTGTCTCATCCAGGTTGCCCACGCACTCCAGGCGGCAATGAGCGATTATGATGCCTTGGTGGGTCGCTATGGTGGGGAAGAGTTCATCACGCTCATGCGCTACAAGACACCGAAGGAGATCGAACAGGTTGCCGAGCTTCTCCGCCGCACGGTCGAAAATCTCTGTCTCGCTCATGAACGACGGCGCGATGGCACCTCTGTCATCACGGTGAGCGTTGGCGCATCCTATGCACGCCCGATGCCGATGCCGAAACTGGAACGCGTGATACACGAGGCCGATCGGGCGCTCTATCTCGCCAAGGAAAGCGGACGCAACCGGATCAAGCTTTTCGACCCCGACGATCCACTGACCAGCGACGATACGGAGAATGTTGCGGCTCTCTTGGATATCGCCATCCAGCAGGATCTCGTTTCGCTGGTCTACCAGCCTATCCGAAACCTCGTGACCAATCGTGTCCAGGCAGCCGAAGCCCTGATGCGCCTCAGACTGCTGGATGGGACGCAGGTTCCACCCAGTATCTTTATCCCCATCGCCGAACGGATCGGCAAGATTACCGATCTCGGCCTTTGGGCCATCCGCACCGCCTGCCAGCAGATGCTGCAGACCGGCAAGGTGCAGGTCGTCAGCGTCAACGTATCGCCCATTCAGTTGAAGCGTCCGGGCTTTGCCACCTCGGTCGCCGCAATCCTGGGCGAGCTTGGTATTTCAGGCGGCCAACTCGCCCTGGAAATTACCGAAGGTCTCGAAATGGACATGGATTCCGATGTCCTGCGCTGCATCAGCGATCTGAGGATGCTTGGAATCAAGATCTGGCTGGATGATTTCGGCACCGGCTTTGCTGGCCTCTCCTGGTTGAGACTGATCGAATTCGACACAGTCAAGATCGATAAGTCCTTCCTCCATGACGGCTCGACGCCCCGAGGCAGGATCATGTTGAATGACATCATCAGCCTCATCCGCAATCGCGGGCCGAAAATCCTGGTCGAGGGTGTGGAGACCGTCGAGCAGTTGGACCTGATGCACCAGTTCCGGATCGACCACGTCCAAGGCTATTTCGTCGGTCGCCCCGTGCCTGCCGATGCCTTCGAGGTATCGGGGGTGAATGGCGTGAAGGGCGCGCGGTAGTACTTCTTCCGGACGGGCTTGGATGGCCGTCCACAACGGCCGCATCGGTCCTGATCTGGGTTTATAGTGGCGGCAAACGCCGCTTTACAGACGTTCCCTTGATGACGGCGGTACTTGTGACGGCATGTTCCGAAAGCGCTTCGAGAACATCGTCCATCTCCTCAATGGAGTGCACCACAAGACGAGCGAGGAAAGGATCGTCGCCGGTGATTTTGTCGCACTCGACAAACTCAGGCGTCTCCTGAATCAGTCGCTCGACAAGATGCAGCTTGCCGGGCAGTGGCCGGATTCTCACCATAGCCCGCACCTGATAGCCGACTGCCCTCATGTCCAGATCAAGATTGAATCCCCGGATGATGCCGGATGTCTCCAAGCGCCGAACCCGCTCCGCGACGCTCGGTGCCGACATTCCAACGAGGCCGGCAAGCTTACTCATCGACAGACGAGCGTCGCGATCGAGTGCCGCGACGATCTGCACGTCAATCGCATCGAGCGACGATTTTTTAGTTTGAAGGTTTGAAACCTCTTTTGCCTTCGACATAGCGGTGACATTACGACTCCAAGCTCAGAAATTCCATATCAATCCTTCAAGCTGCATAGGATGATTTCTCAAACAGGAGAAAGTTATGCTGCTCGGGATCGTAACAGGCCTCGTTACTTGCGCCTTATGGGGCCTCACCTTCGTTGCCCCTCGGGTGGTTGAGCCCTTCACGACGTGGGATTTGGCAATTGCGCGTTATGGAATCTTCGGGCTCGCCTGCCTGTTGCTCATGATCGATCGACGTTTCCGGCCTGAAGGCATCGCCCCCTTTCGCCTTCTGATAGGACTTCTGCTGGGCAGCGCGGGATATGTCGGCTACTTCATCAGCGCAGCCTTCGCCGTGCAGTTTGCTGGCGCGGCGATTCCGCCGGTTATCATCGGCACAATGCCGGTCATCCTCGCCATCATCGCCAATTTTCAGAACGCTTCCGCTCCTTGGAGAGTTGTCGCAATGCCCCTAGCGTTGATCGCAATCGGTGTGGGACTTGTAAATGTCGCAGCGCTCGACGCCGCCAGTCTGGATGATGCGACATCAATCCTGCTCGGCGTTACTGCTAGCTCTGCAGCGCTGGCGATCTGGATCGTCTATGGTCTGGTGAACGCGACCGTGATGCGGTCTCCAGACGCGCCGGACGGCCTAAAGTGGACGGGGTTGCAAGGGATCGGAGCGGCGATGGGAAGCTTGCTGCTGCTCCCACTCGCATCTTTCGATTTAGCTCACACGGCATCGTCGGCGGAAGCCTTCAGGTTTTTCGCATGGGCGCTCGTCATGGGACTGGCTGGATCGTGGCTCGCCACTTGGTGCTGGGTCATTGCATCGCGGCGATTGCCGCTGGCTCTCGCGGCCCAACTCATCGTGGCGGAAACAGTCTTTGGTCTCGCCTATGGCTTCATGTTTGAAGGTCGGTTTCCAACACCCGCTGAAGCGATCGGAGCAGCGATGCAGATCATCGGCGTCTGCTCTGCAATCGCCATTTTCAGCAAGACGTATGCGTCGCCGCGAGAGCATGCCTAGAAGGTCATCGCTCCGCGGCAAACAATTTAACAGGCTCGTGAGTATCCTCAGTCACCAGCGCCCGGCACCTCATGGGTATCACGCTCACCGATGATGATGGCGCGCTTGCCGACATGGTTTGCAGGACCGACAATGCCTTCCTGCTCCATGCGCTCTACGAGAGAGGCCGCGCGGTTGTAGCCGATCGACAGACGACGCTGGATGTAGGAGGTCGAGCACTTCTTGTCGCGCAGCACCACCTTCACGGCCTTTTCGTAAAGGTCGGCCGTATCGTCTTCGGCCATGGCGGTCTTGTCGAAGACGGCGCTGTCCTCATCTTCGCTTTCATCGGCTTCGTCGGCATCTTCCGTCACCGTTCCCAGATATTCTGGACGGCCTTGGGTCTTCAGATGCGCGACGACCTTTTCGACTTCCTCGTCCGATACAAAGGGGCCATGAACACGGGCGATGCGTCCGCCGCCCATCATGTGCAGCATATCGCCCTGGCCGAGAAGATGTTCGGCGCCCTGTTCGCCAAGGATCGTGCGGCTGTCAATCTTCGAGGTGACCTGGAAGGAGATGCGTGTGGGGAAGTTGGCCTTGATCGTGCCGGTGATGACATCCACCGAGGGACGCTGTGTCGCCATGATCAGATGGATACCGGCGGCACGCGCCATCTGCGCCAGACGCTGGATCGCGCCCTCGATTTCCTTGCCGGCGACCATCATCAGGTCGGCCATCTCGTCGACGATGACGACGATGTAAGGCATGGCCGTGAGGTCCATTTCCTCCTGCTCGTAGACAGCCTCGCCCGTTGCGCGGTCGAAACCGGTCTGGACGTTGCACATCACGGTCTCGCCCTTGGCGCGAGCAGCGGCAGCGCGCGCATTGTAGCCGTCGATGTTGCGAACGCCGAGGCGCGACATCTTGCGATAGCGATCCTCCATCTCGCGCACCGCCCATTTCAGGGCCATGACGGCCTTCTTCGGATCGGTGACGACGGGGGTCAGGAGATGCGGAATACCGTCATAGACGGAAAGCTCGAGCATCTTGGGATCGACCATGATCAGGCGGCATTCTTCCGGCTTCAACCGGTAGAGCAGCGACAGGATCATGGTGTTGATGGCAACGGACTTGCCGGAGCCAGTCGTACCCGCCACCAGAAGGTGGGGCATCTTGGCAAGCTCGGCCACCACCGGCTCACCACCAATGGTCTTGCCAAGGCAAAGCGCCAGGTTCATCCGCGTATCCGCATAATCGTGGGATTCGATCAGCTCGCGGAAATAGACCGTCTCACGCACGGGGTTGGGAAGCTCGATACCGATGACATTGCGGCCGGGAATGACCGCGACGCGGGCCGATAGCGCCGACATCGAGCGAGCAATATCGTCCGACAGGCCGATAACGCGCGAAGACTTGACGCCGGGTGCGGGCTCGAATTCATAAAGTGTCACGACCGGGCCGGGGCGCACATCGATGATCTCACCCTTGATGCCGAAATCTTCGAGCACGCTTTCCAGAAGCCCCGCGCTCTGCTCCAGCGCTTCCGGTGTCATTGTCGTGGTCTGCTGCACCTGCGGCGGCTGCAGAAGGTCGATCGGCGGATACTCGTATTCGCCTTCCCCGAAGACCGGTGCATCAAGGAACATTGGCTGATTGTTGCGGGCGACCGTGCGGGTTTCACGACGCGGAGACGGGGCCTCAATCGCAATCGGTTCGACAACCTCTACAACAGGCGCGTCCTGTTCGACCGGCATCGTCTCGACGATCTCTTCCGGTTCGGATTGAATTGGTTGATGGCCGCGAACACCGACTTCGCGGTAAAGCGAGACAGCCGATCCATTCAATTCGGCCGATACCGGCATGGCAGGCAGGCTTGGCCGGGGCTGCTGGCGAATGATGACAGGCTCGACCGGGCGAGGCTGGCGCAGAAGCGGGCCGTGGATGGAGGCCGGCTGCTGGGGAGCTGCGGTGAGTTTCGCCGTGGACACGCGCTGCGCCTTCAGCCTGGCCAGTTCAGACAGGCGCATGGGCTGACGGTCCGGCGCAATCGTGCCCTCGACGTCGAGATTCATGACTTCCCAGAACATGTCATCGGAAAGATAAGTGGCGAAAGACGGCACATCGAGCGTGGGCTTATGATGTCGCTGCTCCGGGAAGCAGGCGACATCGATCTCTTCTCGAATGACACTTTCTTGCGGTGCTTCATCAGTGGCGGGCTGAGCCGCGGTTTCTACGGGCGTAGGGGCTTCGGCCTGCTGCAAAAGCTCCTGCTGCTGGCGAAGTGCCAGTTCGCGGCGCAGGCGGTAGCTGAGGGCCCGGGCACCCGTGGCACCTGGCGGCTGCGGCAACACCGCAGGTTTTGCAATGCGGCGCTCCACCGGTGCCGGCTGTGGCGCGGTCGACGTCGTGGACACCGCAACAGTATCTTGAGCTGCGGAGGGGTCCATCTCGCCCTGCTCGGCAGGTTGATCTACGATATCCTCACCCGCAGCATTCTTCTTGGCGAAGATGCTCTGTGGTGTACGGGAAAAGCGAACATTCGGCCCCAGCGTGAAGGCGTTCTGCCAGCCGGGCATATCCGGGCGGCCTTCGATCGCATTGGCGGCGATCTGATCGGCGTTACGACCCACGGCGGCGCGCTCAGCTCTCGTTAAGCTTTGCGCGGGGGAGGCTTGGATTTGGGGATGCTGAACCATGTTGTCTGCCGATTCAGCCTCTCCCCCCTCTATCGCATTGCCTGGATTATTAAAATTGGATCGGGGAAAACGCATGACAGCCTGTACACTCATCATAAACGGACAATTGGCACAGCCACTGAGATAAAAAATAAAGGTTAACCACCTATTGCTAAAGTGGCCCGGCGCGCGAATTTCAACAGAGTTAAAGCTGGCTGTGGCCGGGGCGCCACGTCGCGGTCACGGCATCTACCCCGCCTGATCCAGCCCGCTTCATGCGGATCTTTCATCCTCTTCGACGTCAGCACATGTGGTGCTTCCAGTGTCCGAAATTAATTTCAAGCCATAACAACAAACTGAACACCGGTGACTTTACAACTGACATGTTAATGTCCTATCACTTCTTCATCAGTTTTGGAGGAGCATGCACGTGACTGGTAAGTTCGGCCTCTCGGCAGCGTTGACGACACCCTTTATGCAGGATGGCACCATTGCCATCGATGCGATGATCAAGCAGGCCGAGCGGGCGCTATCGTCCGGCTGTGACAGCATCACCCTGTTCGGCACCACCGGCGAAGGAAGCTCCATCGGCACCCGAGAGCGCGCCGATATTCTCGCCTCGTGCCTGAGTGCCGGTATCTCGCCGAAAAACATCGTCGTCGGTGTTCTGGTCGATTCGGCACAGGATGCTGCCGACCAGGCCTTTGCCGCCCTCGACGCGGGCGTGCGCAACATCCTCCTTGCTCCGCCTTCCTACTTCAAGAATGTCAGCGATGACGGTCTGTTCGACTGGTTCGCTTCCGTGTTCTCGCAGATCGGCTCAACCGCACGCGACATCCTCGTCTACAATATTCCGTCGGTAACGATGGTGACGCTGTCGGTCGAGCTTGTCGGCCGCTTGAAGCAGGCCTTCCCCGGCATCGTCGTTGGCGTGAAGGACTCCTCCGGCAATTGGCCGCATACGGAACGGCTTCTGAAGGAACATGGCGATCTGATCATCCTGATCGGCGACGAGCGGCATCTGGCTCAGGGCGTTCGCATGGGGGGTCAGGGCGCCATCTCCGGCTGCGCCAACTTCCTTCCCGCGGAAATCCGCGCCATGGCGGTCGAGGGCAAGGACGATAAGCGCGTTCAGGATCTCGTGGTCGAACTTCTGAAGTTCCCGGTGACGCCTGCGGTAAAGGTGCTTGTGTCCCACGTGACAGGCGAGACGATCTGGCATGCCGTCCGTCCGCCACTGGTTTCCATTTCCGCAGAAGATCGTAAAAAGATCGAAGCGGCATTCGGGTCGCTCTTCAGCAAACAGGCGGCTTGAAAGGGATCATAAATGGACGATGTGGCCGAACAGACGACGTTGAGAGAGAAGGCGTATGAGAGCTTTACGCACCATCTTCTCGCGCGTGACGTTCGGCCCGGCCAGTTCATTTCCCAGCGCCGCCTCGTCGAACTGACGGGCCTGCCTCTCGGAGCGATCCGCGAGGCAATCCCGCGGCTTGAAGCTGAGGGGCTGATCAAGACTGTGCCGCAGCGCGGATTGCAGGTCGCTCATATCGATATCAACCTCATCCGCGAAGCTTTTCAGTTCCGCATTCTGCTGGAAAAGGAAGCGGTGGCGAACTTCACCCGCACCGCATCCGACGATGCGATTGCAGCGATGCTGAAAGACCATCGGGAGATTGCCGAACTTGCCAAGAGCGGCAACGGCTCGCCGGAACTCGATGCACGCGCCCAGGCCGTGGACTGGGGTATGCACGACGCCTTTATCGACGCACTCGGCAACTCGATCATCTCGAATGCCTATCGCGTCAATTCGATCAAGATGCGCCTGATCAACCAGGAGCGCTTTCGCATCGCCGGCCATGTCAAATCCGTCATGGTCGAGCACCTTGCCATCATCGAGGCTGTCGAACGACGCGATGTCGACACGGCGGTCGAGAGGCTGGTTGCCCATATTCGTAGCGCGAGGGACAGAGCGCTCGCGGTTTGAAAGATCACCATAAGCCGGGATGAGGAGATCCCGGCGAATAAGAGGAGGAACTTCATGTCACATTCATTGATGAGCCCAACGCGCCGCGCCTTCCTGGCCGGCACAGCTGCCCTTGGCGGCGCCGCCATGTTCGGTGTGCGCTCCGCATCGGCCGCGGTGGACTGGAAGAAGCATGCCGGCACCACGCTTGAGGTCAATCTGGTCAAGAGCCCGCGCAGCGAAACGCTTCTCAAACACATCAAGGAATTCGAAGAGCTCACGGGCATCAAGGTCAATGCCGAGGCCACACCAGAACAGCAGCAGCGCCAGAAGGTGGTCATCGAGCTTTCCTCGGGCAAGCCAAGCTTCGACGTCGTTCACCTGAGCTACCACGTTCAGAAGCGCCAGTTCGAAAAGGGCAAATGGCTCGCCGATATCAGCGGCTTCATGAAAGACCCTTCACTGACCGATCCGTCGCTGGTCGAAAGCGATTTTGCCGCGGCCGGCATGCAGTTCGCCAAGGACAGCGACGGCGTTCTGCGTTCGCTTCCCTTCTCCGTGGATTACTGGATCCTCTACTGGAACAAGGACCTCTTCGAAGCCAAGGGCCTGAAATATCCTCAGACCTTCGAAGAGCTGGTTGCCGCCGCAGAAGCGATCACCGATCCCTCGACCAACACTTACGGTTTCGTGGCGCGCGGCCTGAAGAACGCCAATACACCGGTCTGGACCACCTTTATGCTCGGTTACGGCGCAGAGCCGATTACCGATGGCAAGATCAACACCGAATCCAAGGAAGCCGTCGAAGCGGCCAAACTCTACCAGCGCCTGATGACCAAGGCAGCACCTCCCGGTGTCTCCGGCTTCAACTGGGCCGAAGCACAGTCTGCCTTCCTTCAGGGCAAGATTGGCATGTGGCTGGATGGCGTCGGCTTCGCGCCGCCGATCGAAAACCCCGAAAAGTCCCGCGTCGTCGGCAAGACCGGCTACGGCGTGATGCCGAAGGGTCCGGCTGCGCAGGCGGCCGGCACATTCGGTGACGGTCTTGGGGTTGTCGAAGCCAGCACCAAGAAGGAAGCGGCCTATCTCTTCTGCCAGTGGGCGATCTCGCACGACATGGGTGCACGTCTTCTGCAGGCCGGTGCCGGCGTTCCGTTCCGCCAGTCCATCCTCGAGGATGCGAAGGTGCGTGAAGGCGTGAAGATGCCGGCCGAGTGGCTGGATGCCGTGGTCGGTTCCGGCAAGGTGTCGAAGCTCGCGCTTCCGGTCATCATTCCGGTGACCGAGTTCCGCGATATTTACGGCGTCGGCCTCACCAACATGATCGGCGGCGCGGATCCCGCCGCAGAACTCAAGAAGGCGACCGAACAGTTCGCACCTGTTCTGGCACGCAGCGAGGGATAATGGTGTCTGTCAGCATCGAACATAGCGCAGCGGTGACGAAACCTGCACAGAGGAGCAAGCCGCCGCGGCTTGCTCCCAACTACTGGCCTTTCGTCATTCCCGCTCTCGTCGTCATCGCAGCGGTCATCGTCTTCCCCTGGGTCTTCACCCTGTGGATGAGCGCGCAACGCTGGACGCTTGGGCAAGAGCAGAGTTTCATCGGTTTCGACAACTACATCCGCTTGGCAAGTGATGCGCGGTTCTGGGAATCGCTCTGGCACACGCTGGTCTATACGGTGCTCTCGGTTGTCGCACCGCTCTTCCTCGGCACCTTGGCTGCCCTTGTGTTCGATGCGCAATTCCCGCTGCGCGGTTTCCTGCGCGGCGTTTTCGTCATGCCGATGATGGCGACCCCGGTCGCCATCGCGCTGGTCTGGACGATGATGTTTCACCCTCAGCTTGGCGTGCTGAACTATCTTCTATCCTTCATCGGCATCGGACCGCTCGAATGGATCTACAACCAGTCCACCGTCATCCCATCGCTGGTTCTGGTTGAAACCTGGCAGTGGACGCCGCTCGTCATGCTCATCGTTCTCGGTGGTCTGGCAGCCGTTCCGCGCGAGCCCTATGAAAGTGCTGAGATCGACGGCGCCAATGCATGGCAGAAGTTCCGCTACCTCACCATGCCGATGATCGCGCCATTCCTGATGATTGCCGTCATCATCCGCTCCATCGATGCGGTAAAGAGCTTCGACATCATCTACGCTATGACGCAAGGCGGTCCCGGCACGGCATCGGAAACGATCAATATCTACCTCTACAATACCGCCTTTGCCTATTACGACATCGGTTATGCCTCGGCCATGGCCGTCGTCTTCTTCATCGTCATCATCGCGCTCTCCTTCGTTCTTCTGATGGTCCGTGCGCGCACCCAGTGGAACGAGATGGAGGATCGCTGATGTCCCGTAGAAACCTAGACCGTATCGGCCTGTTCTTCATTGCGCTGGTGATGATCTCCCCCGTCATCCTGTTCTTCCTCTGGATGATTTCGCTGTCGCTGAAATTCGAGATCGATAACGGCGCTTATCCGCCGATCCTCATTCCCGAGCGCTTCGCCTGGTCGAACTATGTGAAGGTGTTCGAGGAAAACAACTTCTTCCTCTATTTCTGGAATTCCGTGCTGGTCACGGGTGCGGCCACCATTCTCGCGCTGGTGATCGGCGTTCCGGCAGGCTACGGCATTGCGCGGCTGAAAGCGGAAAAGGCGGCAATCGTCATCATGATCGCCCGCATGACGCCCGGCCTCTCCTTCCTCATTCCGCTGTTTCTTCTGTTCCAATGGCTGAACCTGCTCGGCACACTGTGGCCGCAGATCATCATCCATCTGGTCGTGACGGTTCCAATCGTCGTCTGGATCATGATCGGCTATTTCGAGACCACGCCGAAAGAGCTGGAAGAGGCCGCAAGCATCGACGGTGCGTCGTCCTGGCAGGTGTTTCGCCTTGTGGCGCTTCCCATTGCCAAGCCCGGCATCGTGGTCTCCTTCATCCTTGCCGTCATCTTCTCGTGGAACAATTTCGTCTTCGGCATCGTGCTGGCCAGCCGCGAAACGCGAACGCTTCCGGTTGCGGTCTATAACATGCTGTCCTTCGAGCAGGTCAGCTGGGGTCCGCTTGCCGCCGCAGCGCTGATCGTCACGCTGCCGGTACTATTGCTCACCATGTTTGCCCAAAAGCAGATCGTCGCGGGCCTTACCGCAGGCGCCGTCAAGGGCGGCTGACCCGATAGATTGCTGCAAGCTTTTATTACAGGATAATCATCATGGCACCCGTCAATATTCAGAATGTCCAGAAGCGCTTTGGCGCGGTCAATGTCATCCACGGTATCGATATCGATATCCGTGACGGAGAATTCGTCGTCCTCGTCGGCCCATCCGGCTGCGGCAAATCCACCCTGCTGCGCATGATTGCTGGCCTCGAAGAGCTGAGCGATGGCGAGATCCATATCGGTGCACGCGAGGTCAGTCACCTGCCCGCCCGTGACCGCGATATCGCCATGGTCTTCCAGAACTACGCGCTTTATCCGCACATGACAGTCGCCGAGAATATGGGCTTTGCCCTGAAGCTCAAGAAGGTCGATGCCGCCGTGACGAAGGCGAAGGTAGACAAGGCCGCTGGCATTCTTGGGTTGGAGAAGCTGCTGGATCGCTACCCGCGCCAGCTCTCCGGCGGTCAGCGCCAGCGCGTTGCCATGGGCCGCGCCCTGGTGCGCGATCCGCAGGTGTTCCTTTTCGACGAGCCACTCTCTAACCTGGATGCCAAGCTGCGCGTGCAGATGCGTGGCGAGATCAAGTCGATGCACCAGCGGATCGGCACCACGACAATCTATGTGACGCACGACCAAGTGGAGGCCATGACCATGGCCGACAAGATCGTGGTGCTTCATGACGGCATCATCGAGCAGATCGGTGCGCCACTCGAACTTTACGACCGCCCGGCCAATCTCTTCGTTGCCGGCTTCATCGGTTCGCCTGCCATGAACTTCATTCGCGGACGTGTCGAAGAAGGCGTTTTCCGCACCGCCAAGGGCGTGACGCTGCCTCTGCCGCCGACTGCCAATCCCGCGTCTCTCGGTGGGCGCGAGCTGGTCTACGGCATCCGCCCTGAACACATCCGCGCTGCCGAAACGGGCATCGAAGGACGGGTGGAGCTGGTGGAAGGCACCGGCTCGGAAATCTATGCCAAGCTGAATTGCAATGGCGAAGAAATTGCCTGCCTCTTCCGCGAGCGCCTGGATATCCGCTTCGGCGATACGGTTCGTGTTGCCATCAATCCCGCTTCGGTGCACCTGTTCGATAAGGAAACCGGCAAGCGAATCTGAGCATCGATGCAAAGCGAGACACACGAAGAGAACAACGGCCGCCATGTGTTGTGCGTCGGTGCTGCCGTGCTGGACACCCTGTTTCGCGTGCATGACATGCCGACGGGGCAGGGCAAGGTGCTGCCCTATGAGATGCTACAGATTGCCGAGGGGATGGCATCGAGTGCTGCCTACACAGTTCACCGTATGGGTGGACGGGCAAGCCTATGGGGTGCTGTCGGCGATGACGAGACGGGCGCCCGTATTCTGCGTGACCTGTCCGAAAGCGGCATTGATACGTCCGGCATGACGATTGCCAAGGGTGCGCGCTCAGCGCTCTCTACCATCCTGATCGATGACCGGGGGGAGCGACTGATCGTCCCTTTCTACGATCACAGGCTCCACGAGAATAAACGCTCCTGTACACAGGCCGATCTCGCACCCTTCGATGCCGTTCTGGTGGACGTCCGCTGGCCAGAACTCGCGCTTGATGTGCTGACCGTTGCGCGACAACTTGGCAAACCCGCTATTCTGGACGGAGATGTTGCGCCGGTGGAAACGTTGGAACGGCTTGCACCCGCTGCAAGCCACATCATTTTCTCCGAGCCCGCAGCGGAACGGCTGACGGGGCTCTCTGATGTATCGGCTATGTTGCCGGTTTTACATGCGCGCTACCCGGAGACCTTCATTGCGGTGACCGCCGGGTCTTCGGGGTGCTACTGGACGGAAGCCAGAGACCCAACCGTCCATTTTCAGTCGACCAGGGCCATCGAAGCGGTCGACACGCTCGCAGCGGGCGACGTGTTTCATGGGACATTCGCTTTGGCTGTGGCGGAAGGGATGGAGAGCCGAGTCGCCATCCAACTATCGTCCGTGGCGGCCGCGCTAAAGTGTCAGGTTTTCGGTGGAAGGACGGGCACGCCGACGCGGGCCGAAGCAGAAGCGGCGATGGCCGCCTGGCTGGCAGAGGCCGCCCCTCAAGCTTGAGAAGCGGCCTGCCTTCTTTCAATCAACCTGCCAGGATCGCCAAGAGCAAAAGCGCCACGATATTGGTGATCTTGATGGCCGGATTGACCGCAGGACCGGCTGTATCCTTGTAAGGGTCACCCACCGTATCGCCGGTCACCGATGCCTTATGAGCGTCCGATCCTTTGACATGGCGCACGCCGTCCTTGTCGACGAAGCCGTCCTCGAAGCTTTTCTTGGCATTATCCCAGGCACCACCGCCCGATGTCATGGAAATTGCAACGAAGAGGCCGTTGATGATGACGCCGAGCAGCGAGGCGCCGAGGGCTGCGAAGGCAGACGCCTTGGAGCCTGAAATCAGCAACACGCCGAAATAGACGACGATCGGTGCCAGCACCGGCAGTAGTGACGGGATGACCATTTCGCGGATGGCGGCCTTGGTCAGCAGATCCACGGCCTTGCCGTAATCCGGCTTTTCCGTGCCCTGCATGATGCCCGGCTTTTCGCGGAACTGACGACGAACCTCTTCCACGATGGAACCCGCCGCCTTGCCGACGGCGGTCATGGCAATACCGCCGAAGAGATAAGGGATCAGACCGCCAAAGATCAGACCTGCCACCACGTAAGGATTGGAGAGGCTGAAGGAAATCTCTCCGACATCCTGGAAGTAGGGATAGGTCGCGCCGTTGGCCGCGAAGTAGGAGAGGTCGTTAGCGTAAGCGGCAAAGAGCACCAGCGCGCCAAGACCGGCCGAGCCGATGGCATAGCCCTTGGTTACGGCCTTTGTGGTGTTGCCGACGGCATCCAGCGCATCGGTGGCTTTTCGCACATCCGGATCCAGGCCGGCCATCTCGGCAATGCCACCGGCATTGTCGGTTACCGGACCAAAGGCATCGAGCGCGACGATCATGCCGGCAAGACCGAGCATGGCGGTCACCGCAATGCCCGTACCGAAGAGCCCCGCCAACTGGTATGTGGAGATAATGCCGCCGACGATGACGATGGCCGGAAGTGCCGTCGATTCCAGCGAGACCGCAAGACCCTGGATGACGTTGGTGCCGTGGCCGGTGACCGACGCCTGAGCGATGGAGTTGACCGGGCGCTTGTTGGTGCCAGTGTAGTACTCGGTGATCACGACAATCAGTGCCGTTACCAGGAGGCCAAGAAGGCCGCAGAAAAACAGGTTGGTACCGGTGATATCCATTCCGGCAACAGTTCCGATGGAACCCCAGCCGATGGTGAGCGAGGTCGCAACCGCAAGTCCCGCGATTGAGAAGATACCGGTGGCGATCAGGCCCTTATAGAGCGCGCCCATGATCGAATTGTTGGTGCCGAGCTTGACGAAGAAGGTACCGGCAATCGATGTCAGGATGCAGACGCCGCAGATGGCGAGCGGATAGAGCATGGCGTTTTCCAGCACCGGCGCACCGGCAAAGAAGATCGCCGCCAGAACCATTGTCGCCACGACGGAGACCGCATAGGTTTCGAAAAGGTCGGCGGCCATGCCCGCGCAATCGCCGACATTATCGCCGACATTGTCGGCAATCGTGGCCGGGTTGCGCGGATCGTCTTCCGGAATACCGGCCTCGACCTTGCCGACAAGGTCACCGCCGACATCCGCACCCTTGGTGAAGATACCGCCGCCGAGACGTGCGAAAATGGAGATCAGCGATGCGCCGAAGCCGAGCGAGACCAGCGCGTCGATCACGTCGCGCGAGCCGGTTGGGTGGCCGAGCACCGAGGTCAGGATGAAATAATAGATGGAGACGCCGAGTAGCGCCAGGCCAGCAACAAGCATGCCGGTGATGGCGCCGGACTTGAAGGCGATATCGAGACCGGCTGCGAGGCTATGGGATGCGGCTTGCGCCGTGCGAAGATTGGCTCGTACCGACACATGCATGCCGACGAAACCGGCAGCACCGGAAAGAACGGCGCCAACGACGAAACCGACTGCGGCTTCTGGAGAGAGAAGGATCCACGCAGCGATCGTAACGATGATACCGACGATTGCGATGGTCAGATATTGACGGGCGAGATAGGCCTGAGCTCCCTCGCGAATATAGCCTGCTATTTCACGCATGCGCTCATTGCCTTGATCGGCATCCAGAACGCTTTTCGTTGCCCAAATCGCATAAGCGATCGAAAGGACACCGCATAAAATTACCAATGCAATGACGGTCATTCGCACTTACCTCCCGTTGTGCCGGTTCGTCACATCTCCCCGGCGGGCGAAACCACATGCGGGGCGTGAGGCGCTGCACGCCTTACACCAGGATGAGCCATTTGTTCCCCTCCCCGGGAAGAATGGCTTGCAGTGGCAAGATTGCGTCGCGATGACGCGTCGCGTCAAGCCCGAAGATCATGCACTGATGCGTATGGTTCTGATTCAGACGGCTTTTTGCGCCCGGCTGAAAATCAATGTCAGCACGAGGATGAGGCAAAGACCGGCGACAGGCCAGATAACGAGGTTCATCACCGACCAGCCCCAGGCGGTAAAAACTTGGCCCGAGGAGAAGGACGACAGCGCGACCGTGCCGAAAAGAACGATATCGTGAAAACCCTGCACCTTGTCAGCCTCATGCGGTCGGTAGCTGGAGGACACGATCGCAGTTGCGCCAATGAATCCGAAGTTCCACCCTGCCCCAAGCAGGATCAGCGCCAGCCAGAAGTTCCAGAGTTCCACACCCATATGCGCGACAACGGCGCAGGCCATGAGAATGACGAGACCGGCCGCGACCACCTTCTCCGCGCCGAAGCGGGTGATCAGGACACCGGTGAAAAAGCTCGGGCCGAACATGGCGAGCACGTGCCACTGGATGCCAAGCGTGGCCAACTCGCTGGGAAAACCGCAGCCGATCACCATGGCAAGCGGCGCCCCGGTCATCATGAAGGTCATCAGCGCATAGGAGCCGATGCCGCAGATCATACCAGTGATGAAGCGGCGCGTGGCGATGATTTCGAGGAGAGGCCGCGCTGGGGCGCTCGCAACCGTCTGCTTCAATTCCGGTAGCTTCAAAAAGCAAAGGATCCCAACGGCTAGAAGGCCGAGCGGAACAAGAGCGATGAAAGTGCCTGCAAAGGTAACCGGCGCAAAGACATCCTTCCCGAAAATGGCAAGCTGGGGACCGACGACGGCAGAGACAACGCCGCCCGCCAGGATCCAAGAAATAGCCTTGGGCTTGTAGAAAGATGGCGAGGCATCGGCTGCCGCGAAACGGATCTTCTGGGTAAAGCCGCCGGAAAGACCGATCAGCATCAAGCCGAGCGCGAAGAGCCAGAAGTCCGTGCGAAAGAGTGCCACGGCCGCCAGAGCGCCGCCGGTGGAACACAGGAGCGCTCCGAGAATGAAGCCGGCTTTGCGCCCGAGAAAACGCGCGGCGAATGCAACCGCCACCGCGCCAAGGGCAACACCGATGTTGAAGCCGGTAAGCGGCGCTGTCGCCAGGGATTTGTCGGCTCCAAGGAGTTGGTAACCCGCAAGCGCACCCACCGAGAAACTCAACGGTCCGGCAGAACCGAGAATGGCCTGTGCAAGGGTGAGGAGGAAAACGTTGCGCTTGGCCTCAGACAATTGGCCTTCCAGGCCCGCAACCGATACCGCGCTCATCTCGTCCCCACCTTCCCAATCGGAGTATGTCCCGCAAAGACTATAACGCGGCTTGCTGGCCAGCCTTGCGGGAAATCAAAAAGTGAGGGCGTGAAACTTACCGCTTGGTCTCGCCGCGAACCTGCTTTGCGATACGATCGAGAACCGCATTGACGAGCTTCGGCTCGTCATTTTCGAAGAACGCGCGGGCGATCTCGACATATTCGGTGACGATCACGGCAACCGGAACGTCCTTACGCTCGAGGATTTCGAAGGCGCCAGCACGTAGGATGGCGCGAACGGTGGTGTCGAGACGCGAGAGCGGCCAGTCTTCCTGAAGTGCGGAACGCACCAGTGGGTCGATCTTCGTCTGGTCGCGTACAACGCCTGAAACGATCGAGCGGAACCAGGACGGGTCGGCCTTCAGATAGGTCTCGCCATCCACTTCCTTGCCGAGGCGATGCGCCTCATATTCGGCAACCACTTCCATAACGCCGGTACCGCCGACATCCATCTGGTACAGCGCCTGCACGGCAGCAAGGCGTGCAGCGCCACGCTGGTTGACGGGCTTGATGGAGGGTTGACGCGGTTCTGCGCCGTTTTCGACACTCGTCATGCGATCAACCACCCAGCTTCTTTTTCAATTCGATCATGGTCAGCGCGGCACGAGCGGCAAAACCGCCCTTGTCCTTGTCGGAACGACGAACGCGCGCCCAGGCCTGCTCGTCGTTTTCGACGGTCAGAATGCCGTTGCCGATCGCCAGCGACTCGCTGACCGTCAGATCCATGATGGCGCGCGACGATTCGTTCGCAACGATATCGAAGTGATAGGTCTCACCACGAATGACCATGCCGAGCGCAACGAAGCCATCATATTCCGTGCCGCCATTGTCTGCGCCATCAAGCGCCATGGCGATGGCTGCGGGAATCTCCAGCGCACCTGGAACGGTAATGATGTCATAGGTGGCGCCAGCCTCTTCGAGCGCGAACTTTGCGCCATCGAGCAAGGCATCGGCCATATCGTCATAAAAGCGTGCTTCCACGATGAGAAGATGAGGCTGGGACATGGGAGTTTCCTGAAAATCTGCGCCGGATGATACCGGCTTTTGGCGCGGTCAAACCATGGCTTGCCGCACTTGGCAAGCATTTTTAATGCAATGCTGCCGCGTGCGCCCCGCCGCGACCCCGAATTCTCTGCGCCGATCAGCTTCTCTGCCAGGCGAGATGAAGGCCGAGCCCCACCAAAATCGCGCCGGCTCCGCGCCGGGCCACCGTTTGCGCGAAAGCAGACCGCTTCAACCGTCCGGCCGCAAGCCCCGCAACCAGCACGACGACGAAATCCGCCGAAGTAAAGATGATGTTGACGGCAACGCCGAGGATCAGAAACTGAAGCCATATCGGAAATGCCGCGGCCGGATCGACGAATTGCGGCAGGAAGGCGAGGAAGAAGAGCGCCGTCTTCGGGTTCAACACTTCAACGACAATGCTATCGATGAAAGCCCGCTTTGCGGATTTCCGGGCAATCGTGAAGCTGCCGCTTGTTTCGCCGCTGACCCTGGCTCTGAGCATGGAGAACCCAAGCCAGATAAGATAGCAAGCGCCACCGAACTTCACCGCGAGATAAAGCCACGGCACAGCCTGAAACAGAACGGACAATCCCGCAACCGCGGCAACGATATGAACATAGCAGCCGATGTGAATGCCGAGCACTGCGAGTAGGCCAGCATAACGTCCACGCGCCATGGTCTGTGCGATGGTGTAGAGCATCGCGGGCCCTGGCACATAGGCAAAGAGCGCCGTCGTGATCAGGAATGCCGCAAGCAGTTCATAAGATGCCATTGTGAGCTCCGCAGAGTTTGGCGCTCAAGCGACGCCTTCTCCATTTTTAGGAAGCATCCTACTTTGACGGAAATTCCGCAAGCCGTGCCGCATAGCGGGCCATGGTATCGACTTCGAAATTGACAAAATCACCAGGCTTGCGATCGCCCCAGGTGGTGACGGCCAGTGTGTGGCGGATCAACAGCACATCGAAGTCTGGGCCGTCGACGGCGTTTACCGTCAGCGATGTACCATCCAGCGCCACCGAACCTTTGGGCGCGACGAATTTCGCCAGATGCTCCGGTGCGCGCAGGCGGATGCGTACCGCTTCCCCCTCCGGCTCGACGGACAGAATTTCCGCCTTGCCATCAACGTGACCGGAAACGATATGGCCGCCGAGTTCATCGCCGATCTTGAGAGCCCTCTCAAGATTGACGCGCGTTCCCGTTGCCCAAGCGGAGATGGTGGTGAGGCGAAGTGCCTCTTCCCAGGCTTCCACCTCATACCAGCGCTCGTTGCTGCCCTCTTCCGGCAGCCTCGTCACCGTCAGGCAGACGCCGCCATGGGAAATGGACGCGCCCATATCGATGGTCTTCGGATCGTAGTTGGTCGCCACGCGCAGCCGCACGCCCTCGGCCAGCGGATGAAGCTCGGAAACAGTTCCAACATCGGTGACGATACCGGTAAACATCAAAGCGACCTTTCATAATCGAAACAGCGGTCAGCACCATAGACGGTCTCACCGACCAGGGAATAGGTGTCAGGCATATCGGCGCGTTTGATCGGCGTTTCAATACCGTTGGCACCGATTACGACCGGGCTTTCGAACAGCAGGATGCGATCCACCAAGCCCGCGTCGAGAAAAGCCTTTGCAGCAACCGCCCCGCCTTCGACGAGAAGTTCCGACAGTCCTCGCGCGCCGAGTATGAGCAGCAGATCTTCGAGATTTTTCGCGCTTAGCACTTCAGCACCTGCCGATGCCAGCCGAGCGCGTCTTTCCGCAAGGTCGCGCTCCTCTGCGCCACTGGGCATCTCCACGACGACAAGCGGGACATCGCGAGCGGTCTTCACCAGCTTCGAGTTGGTCGGCAACTCCAACCGTCGGTCGAGCACGAAACGAATGGGCGAATGCTGCTCCATTCCCGATATGCGGACATTGAGTTCGGGATCATCCGCGATCGCGGTGCCGATACCCACGAGAATGCCGTCGCAGCGGGCGCGCAATTCATGCACGGCACGGCGAGATTCTGCTCCGGTAATCGCAACCTGACCGGCACCCTTACGGCCGATCATGCCATCCGCAGAGACCGCAAGTTTCAGGATCACGTGGGGCCGCCTCTTTATCTTGCGCGTGAGATAGGCGGCCAGCGCGCGTTCGCCTTCCCGGCGCAACACACCTGTCTGGACCTCGATCCCCGCATCGCGCAAGACCTGATAGCCCCGGCCCGAGACACGCTCATCGGGATCGTCCACCGCAACGACAACACGGGCGACACCATGATGCGCGAGTGCGTTGGCGCAAGGCGGAGTTTTTCCCCAATGGGCGCAGGGCTCGAGCGTTACATAGGCGGTCGCACCACGCGCCGCTTCACCTGCAAGGTCCAGCGCATTGCGTTCCGCGTGCGGCCTGCCGCCAATCGAGGTGACGGCTTCGGCGACGATCACGCCATCTTTGACGAGAACGCATCCGACGGATGGGTTAGTATCGGTGAAGCCAGTATTCCGACGCGAAACTTCGATGGCGCGCGCCATGAATCTTTCGTCTTCGGCCCGCGGAGCCACTGTATCAGGTCCCGGAATCTGTATCGCGGGCGATCTTGGCGTTGATTTCCGCGATGACGTTTTCGAAATCTTCCGCATGGGAGAAATCACGATAGACCGAGGCGTAGCGCACAAAAGCCACATCATCGAGGCTCTTCAATGCTTCGAGCACCTGCAGGCCGATTTCTTCCGAGGCAATTTCCGTTTCGCCTGAGCTTTCGAGCCGGCGCACGATACCGGACACCGCGCGCTCGATGCGATCGCGGTCGACCGGGCGCTTGCGAAGCGCGATCTCGAAAGATCGCACCAGCTTCTCGCGATCGAATGCCAGCTTGCGGCCGCTCTTCTTGATGACCATCAACTCGCGCAACTGCACGCGTTCATAGGTAGTGAAGCGACCGCCGCAATCCGGGCAGATGCGCCGCCGGCGGATGGAGGTGTTATCCTCCGCCGGACGTGAGTCCTTGACCTGAGTGTCTTCAGAACCGCAGAAAGGGCAGCGCATCCTGTTGCCTTCTTACATGTAGGGATACATCGGGAAGCGATCGGTCAGAGCGACGACCTTCTCGCGTACCGTTGCTTCCACAGAGGCATTGCCTTCATCGGAATTGGCAACCTTCAGACCATCCAGAACTTCGACGATCAGCTTGCCGATCTCACGGAACTCGGCTTCCTTGAAGCCGCGCGTCGTGCCGGCTGGTGTGCCGAGGCGAATACCGGAGGTGACGAAAGGCTTTTCCGGATCGAAAGGAATACCGTTCTTGTTGCAGGTGATATAGGCACGGCCAAGTGCAGCTTCCGCGCGCTTGCCGGTGGCGTTCTTCTTGCGAAGGTCGACCAGCATCAGGTGGTTGTCCGTGCCGCCGGAAACGACATCGACGCCGCCTTCGATGAGCGTTTCGGAGAGAGCCTTGGCGTTCTTGACGATCTGGGCTGCGTAGTCCTTGAATTCCGGCTTCAGCGCTTCACCGAAGGCAACGGCCTTGGCGGCGATGACGTGCATCAGAGGACCGCCCTGGAGGCCCGGGAAAACGGCCGAGTTGAACTTCTTCGCAAGATCTTCGTCATTGGTCAGGATCATGCCGCCACGTGGACCACGCAGAGACTTGTGCGTGGTGGTGGTTGCCACATGCGCATGCGGGAACGGCGCCGGATGCTGGCCACCCGCAACGAGGCCCGCAATGTGCGCCATGTCGACCATGAGGTAGGCACCGACCTCATCGGCGATTTCGCGGAAGCGCTTCCAGTCCCAGACGCGGGAATAGGCCGTACCGCCAGCGAGAATGAGCTTCGGCTTGGTTTCCTTGGCCTTGCGCTCTACTTCGTCCATGTCGAGCAGGTTATCGCCTTCACGAACGCCATAGGACACGACGTTGAACCACTTGCCGGACATGTTGACCGGCGAACCGTGGGTCAAGTGACCTCCCGAGTTCAGGTCGAGGCCCATGAAAGTGTCGCCCGGCTGCAAGAGTGCCAGGAACACGGCCTGGTTCATCTGCGAACCGGAATTCGGTTGAACATTGGCAAAGTTGACGCCGAACAGCTTCTTGGCGCGCTCGATGGCAAGCTCTTCAGCAATATCGACGAACTGGCAGCCGCCATAATAGCGCTTGCCCGGATAGCCTTCGGCATATTTGTTGGTCATGATCGAGCCCTGGGCTTCGAGCACGGCGCGGGACACGATGTTTTCCGAGGCAATCAGCTCGATCTCGTGACGCTGGCGACCCAGCTCCTTCTCGATCGCGCCAAAGATATCCGGATCGATTTCGGCAAGCGGCTTGGAGAAGAAGGCATCTGTGTTCGACATGATGAAGGCTCCTGAAACAGTAATGCGATGGCGTCTTAGCGCCCCACCTGTATAAGAGCAATAAGCGCAGCGAGATTTGACCGTCAAACTGCGACGTCCGGCGTAAAAAATGCAAAATGCGCGACATGAACAAAGAAAAAAGCCGCGCCCCACCGGACGCGGCTTTTCTAGTCTGTCTGAACGGCAATCAGTTGCGCGGCAACAGATCCTCGCCGATGGAGCCGGAAGGCTGCTCCTGCGTGTTCGTCGTGTTCAGCGCCAATTCGGCATTGCCGTCATTGCCGTAGATGTCGTCGCGGAACTGCACGACGCCATCCTTTGCCGACCATGCGGTGACATAGACGAAGTAGACCGGGATTTCGGTTGCGAGCTTGATTGGCGTGTTGACGCGGCTTGCAATAACGCGCTCGATTTCCTGGCGCGACCAGCCGGGCGTGTCGCGCAGCATCCAGGTCGTCAGGTCGCGTACATTCTGCACACGCACGCAGCCGGAGGATTCAAAGCGCATCAGCTTGTTGAACAGGCCCTGCTGAGGCGTGTCATGCATGTATTCGTTGTTCGGGTTGTGGAAGTTGATCTTGGTCGAGGACATGGCGTTGTTTTTGCCAGGGTCCTGACGGAACATCAGGTTTGGCGCCTTAGGGGCAAACCAGTCCACGGTCTGTGGCGACACTTCCTGGCCGCGGCCATCCAGCAGGCGGATGTTGTTGCGCTCCAGATAGGTCGGGTCCTTCTGCATCAGCGGAACGATGTCCTTCTCGACGATCGAGCGCGGCGCGGTCCAGTACGGGTTGAGGATGATCTCGTAGATCTTCGAGTTGATGATGTGCGTCGGGCGGCTGGCGCGACCGACAACAGCCGTATTGCGCAGAACCACGCGGTTGTTTTCCACCGCCTCGATCGAGGCTGCCGGAATGTTCACCATCACGTGGCGCTGGCCGAGGTCGCCCGCCATCGTCTGGATGCGGATGAGGTTGGTCTGCAACTGCGCCATGCGAAGCTGCGCAGAAACGTTCAGCGCCTTCAGCGTATATTCGCCGATCACGCCATCTGCCGGAAGGCCGTGACGCGCCTGGAAGCGCTTGAGCGCACCATCGACGTAGGAATCGAAAGCGCTGGAAATGCCGGCTTCACGCGGAAGATCGCCCGAAATCATCAGACGCTGGCGAAGCGCCTGGACGGAAGGGTCGTTGACGCCGATCTGCAGACGCTGCTGGCTTGGCGGCACTTCCGGCCAGCCACCATTGGAGACGATCTGCTGATACTGCATGATCGCCTGCTGCATATAGGCCGGAGCTTCAGGACCGAGAACGGGATTGTTGGAAACCACGCCAACAGCCGAGCGCGAGGAGTTCGCATCGAACTGATCGTCCCAATTTCCGCGGCGCGACGATCCGATCAGATCGTTGAACGCATCCTGCGCCAGCGCAGGTGCAGCAAGCGCGACAGCGCCGAGCGAAACGGCCGAGCGCAACATGGCGCGGCGAGAGAGCAATTCGGGCACGGATTTCTTAGTCATTCTACCTACCAGCCATTTCGTCAGGCAACCTTATGGATGCCTAGAACAACATGATTAACAAACGTTTTCGGACGCCTGCCGGCAGGAAATACTTCATGCGAAATCAAAACTGACGCATCATGCGATGATAGAAGAGACCGCCGGCTCCCTCGCTTTGGCGGTCCCATACCAATATGGCCAATTCGTGTCACCTTGACACTGCTCACGAAGCTGTGTCACCCGGTCTTTTCGGCGTGACCCGCACAAAAATGCAACAAGCCGGACGCGTTTCCGCATCCGGCTTTGCAAAATTGGGTAGCGCTCTCCTTAGAGGCGATATGCGATGCTGTCGTTCCAGAAGCGATCGAGGCGTTGCAGCAGCTTGTTCATTTCGGCGAATTCGCCGGTGCCGATGCCGCCAACCTTTTCGATCGAGCCAATGTGGCGCTCATAGAGGCGGGCGACGGTTTCGGCAATGTCCTGGCCCTTGTCGGTCAGAGAAATGCGAACCGAGCGGCGGTCGATGCGCGAGCGCTGATGGTTGATGAAGCCGAGGTCGACCAGCTTCTTGACGTTGTAGGACACGTTGGAGCCGAGATAGTAGCCACGCGAGCGAAGCTCGCCGGCGGTCAGTTCGGAGGTGCCGATGTTGAAGAGCAGGAGCGCCTGAACGGCGTTGACGTCATCGCGACCCTGACGGTCGAACTCGTCCTTGATAACATCGAGAAGGCGGCGGTGCAGGCGTTCGACGAGATGGAGAGACTCCATGTAGAGCGAACGGATGGCTTCTTCCTGTACGTCGGTTACAACTGCCTGTGGCTTTGCTTTGCTATTGATCATGACTGCCTCACTGTTTTGTTTGGCGGTGTTGATTTTGTTTCCCGCCTTGTGAGCAAACCTAAGCAATGCGCATAAAATTCTACTTAAAATGCATCATTAACGAGTGGTTACCGGATGTCGTCACCTGTGGACCCAGACGTGATGTGCAGCGGCGCGAAATTGCATGAATAAGATAAATCAAATACTTAGTCGAAAAATTTTGAGAAAATCGGGCCGCAAGAGCTTTATTATTATGGTGAATCAATTCTTACGCGCTCGTCATTTTGGCGCGCATCCAGCCAGAAAGCGACCTGGAATAGTATATAAACAGTTGCCACGATACAGTGCATGACGGGCACAAGCGTGTTGCTGCCGAAGATATTGGGCCACACCTTGTACATGGCGATCTGTGCGCCAGCGCCGATGACCCAGATCACCGCGCCCCAAGAAGCGCCCAACCATAATCCCAGCGCTGCAACCGGAAAGACGACCGCCAAGCCGGTGCCGGCAACGCGCCAGGGAAGATTGAGCATATCGAAGCGGGCATGGCCGCTCAGCGTGTAACCCGTCAGCATGGCCCAGTACTGCAGCCCGAACCAGAAACAGGACGCTGCCACCAGTCTGAGAAAGACATAGTACAGGATTTCCGTCAGAGGCAGCTTCGGTTGCGGTGGAGAATCAGGTTCCATGGGGCGAAGATACGTTTCTGGCGTGGCTCCTGCCAATGGATAATTGCGAGAGGTCACAGCCCTCTTGAGCGACAGCTACCGCCGGGCTCCTTTTATGGTGCTCAAACGCCAGGGCACCGCGCGCTGTCCGCGTCGAAGGCGCAAAGGATTTTCGAACTGGCTGTGGGTCAGAGCGTCGCATTCGCATCATGCTTGCCTTATGTTATGCGATCATCACACTCTGGCGTCCTATCGAAGCCGCGTTTACCCGTAGCTTCCAACATTCAGACGGAAACACCATAAGAGAGCATGGGTGATGGACCAGTGCCATCGGACAGGCTCTGAAGGAAAAGACATGACCGACAAGACTCATCTGGTAGATCACATTACCGGCCACCGACGCATGCGGCGCATCCGCAAAGCCGACTGGACGCGCAGGCTCGTGCGCGAAAACCAGTTGACGGTTGATGATCTGATATGGCCGGTCTTCGTCGTCCCCGGTACGAATATCGTCGATCCCATCCCATCGATGCCCGGCGTCAATCGCATGAGCGTCGACAAGCTGGTCGAAGCAGCCAGGGAAGCTGCCGATCTCGGCATTCCCGCCATCGCGACATTCCCCAATATTGAGATGGAACTGCGAGATGAGACGGGATCCCAGGTGCTGGAAGCCAACAACCTGATCAACCAGGCGACGGCGGCGATCAAGAAGGCGGTCCCCAATATTGGTGTGATCACCGATGTGGCGCTCGACCCCTTTACCAGCCACGGGCATGACGGGATCCTGCGTGGCGACGATATCGTCAATGACGAAACGGTCGATCAGGTGGTGAGAGCTGCCGTGATGCAGGCGGATGCGGGCGCGGACATCATCGCCCCTTCCGAAATGATGGACGGCCGGATCGGCGCGATCCGCCGCGGGCTCGATGCGGCGGGCCACCAGGGCGTCGGCATCATGGCCTATGCGACAAAATTCTCCTCTGGTTTCTACGGACCCTACCGCGAGGCAATTTCCACCAGCGGCCTACTGAAGGGCGACAAGAACAGCTATTATATCAGTCCTGCCAATGGCACCGAGGCAATGCGGGATGCCGCTCTCGACGTTGAAGAAGGCGCCGACATGCTGATGGTGAAACCAGGCCTTCCCTATCTCGACATCTGTTGGCGGCTGAAGGATGCTTTCGGTCTTCCGACCTTCGCCTATCAGGTCTCCGGCGAGTATGCACAGATCAAGGCGGCTGCTATGAATGGCTGGATCGATGGCGACCGGGTGATGATGGAGACCTTGCTCTGCTTCAAGCGGGCGGGGTGCGATGGCATCCTGACTTATTTCGCCGTCGAGGTGGCGAAAAAGCTCGCAAAGGGCTGAGCGAGGCAGTCATTGTATTTGCGGTGGTCCACACCATATCTTTTCTCGAAAAGGAGAAACCGCCAATGAGCTTCAACCCGAACCCGACCTACGTTCCGACCGAAGACTGGCGCGCCTATGAAGGCGTGCTGAGCCGTCGTGTCGTGGCGTTCATCATCGACTATGTGATGGTGCTTCTGCTGTGCATTCCGGCAGCCGTGATCGTGTTCTTTCTCGGCATCCTGACGCTCGGCTTTGGCTTCATGCTCTTCCCTGCGCTGTTCTTCATCGTCGCCATCCTTTATTTCGGCATGACGCTCGGAAGCGCGGCGCAAGCCACACCCGGCATGCGCGTGGTCGGCATTCAAATGGCGCGCCTCGATGGTGGCCGAATCGACTTCCTGATTTCGACCGCTCATATCGCGCTCTTCTGGATTATCAATTCGATCCTGACGCCGTTCATCCTGCTGGCAGGTCTGTTCACCGAGCGCTCCAGACTGGTCCACGACTTCCTTCTGGGAACAGTGACGATCAGAACCCGGTAAAAATTCAGAGCAAAAAGCGATGAAGCCGCTCCGGCGGCTTCAATTTTATTGACAGGTCTCTTCGAGAGTTGACGTTTCCCACCTTTTTGTCATTCTGACACAGAAGGTTGGCTTGCGAAGGGAGCGATTGGGTTCGATGAACACGCAGACGACGCCTTCGCCGCAATTCTATCTCACCGCGCCGGCCACTTGCCCCTATCTTCCGAACCAGTTGGAACGGAAGGTTTTCACGCATCTGGTGGGTCCTCGTGCGCCCGAGATGAACGATCTGCTGACCCAGGGCGGGTTTCGTCGCTCTCAAAACATCGCCTATCGCCCTGCTTGCGAGAATTGCCGCGCCTGCGTCTCCGTCAGGATCCTGGCCGATGGCTTCATGCCGACGAAGTCGATGCGGCGTGTACTGGCGACCAATAGTGATCTCGTGGCGACGGTCCACCGGGCCGAACCATCCACCGAGCAATTCTCGCTCTTTCGCCGCTACCTCGATCATCGCCATACATCAGGCGGCATGTCGGATATGTCGGCACTCGATTACGCGGTGATGGTAGAAGACACCCATGTCAACACGCGCATCATCGAGTACCGAAAGCGAGAACCGGGTGCGGGTATCGATGACAGCAAGCGCGGAGAACTGATCGCCGTTGCGCTCACAGACCTGATGAGCGATGGCCTCTCCATGGTCTATTCCTTCTTCAATCCTGAACTTGAGAAGCGCTCGTTGGGCACCTTTATGATCCTGGATCATATTACCCGCACTCGCACGCTTGGACTGCCCCACGTCTACCTAGGCTACTGGGTCGATGGCTCGGACAAGATGGGATACAAGACGCGTTATCATCCCCAAGAGCATCTGACGCCGCGCGGATGGGAATTGTACACTCCAGACGCAAGCTAACCTGACATTGCCGTATCTCTTCCGCCATGTTATAACGACGTTATAACGGAGAGTTTGAGATGAATGTGACGGTTCGCAAGATTGGCAATTCGGAAGGTATCATCATTCCGAAAGAGGTTCTGGAAAGCCTCGGAGTAAAGGCAGGCGACGCTATCAGCCTCGAGAAAAAAGAAGGCGAATGGCACATCCGGCCAGCAGACGAGGCCTTTACGCGGCAGTTGGAGCATGCGCGGGTCTTCATGGATAAATATAAGGTTGCTTTGAAGAAGCTGGCAGAATGACAGATTTCGTTTTTCTGGATAGCAAGCTTGTTGAGCAACTGCATCAAATGCAGATCGAGCATTTCGGCGGGAGCCACGGCCTGCGGGATAACGCTTTGCTCGATTCCGCGCTTAACAGGCCCATCAACAAAGCTGCTTACGGATGCAACGACGTATGCGAACTTGCCGCGGCTTACCTGTTTGGCCTCGCGAGGAACCATGCCTTCGTAGATGGCAATAAGAGGATCGCCATTGTGACGACCGGTGTTTTCCTGATGGAAAACGGCCTTATGCTAGAAACGGATGACGCCAAGCTCTATGCGTTTGTCATGGCTGTGGCGGCCGGCGAAATTGACGAAGAAGGGATAACCCGCTTCCTCAAAGACCACGTTATCCCTCTGACAAATATCTGATGACATATGCCGTCGCAAAACCGCACGCGGATTTGCGACGCACTTTAGCCGCCGAACTTGCCACTGCGCGGAAAGCCTTTCGGAACGCTGCGGCCGACACCGGCGCGATCACCCATCCATTCAAGCAGTTCGTCTCCGACCTTCGAGAAGGAGCGCCCGGCGCTGTCTTCCCATGAAAGACCGGTCGCGATTGCAAAGCATTTCACGTCGGAGACGCCGCCATCCTTGTAGCGCTGCAGGCGTACGCCCTTGCCGCGCGACATTTCCGGCACTTGCGATAGCGGGAAGGCGAGCATCTTGCGGTTCTCGCCCACGACAGCAACATGATCGCCGATGACGGGCACCACGAGCTTGGTTTCATCCGGCATGGAGACGTTCATGATCTGCTTGCCCTTGCGGGTATTGGCGACCATTTCCGTTTCAGGAATGATGAAGCCATTGCCGCCGGTCGAGACGATCAGGAGCTTGCGGGATGAGTCGTGGACGAAGGCGGTGAGGATGTCCTGATCGTTCTCCATATCCACCATGATGCGCACCGGCTCGCCGTGACCGCGACCGCCGGGCAGCTTGTCGGCGCCGAGCGTATAGACCTTGCCGCCCGTGGTGACCAGAAGCAGCTTGTCGGTGGTCTGCGCCGGGAAGGCGAGCTTCGGCCCGTCGCCTTCCTTGAAGGTGAGGCTGGACGTATCCGACATATGGCCCTTCAAGGCCCTGATCCAGCCCTTCTGCGAGATGACGACCGTGATCGGTTCCTTCTCGATCATCGCCTGCTGGATGGCCTCGACATCGGCATTCGGCGCATCGGCAAACTGCGTGCGGCGGCGGCCAAGTTCGGTTGCCTTGGCGTATTTCTTCTTGACCTCACCGATCTCCCAGGAAACCGCCTGCCACTGCTTGTCGTCGGATGCCAGGAGAGATTCGATCTCGCCCTTTTCCTTGCTGAGCTCGTCGAATTCCGTACGGATCTCAAACTCTTCCAGCTTGCGCAGCGAGCGAAGGCGCATGTTGAGAATGGCTTCGGCCTGGTTATCCGTCAGCCCGAACCGCGCCATCATCACCGGCTTGGGCTCGTCCTCTTCGCGGATGATGCGGATGATCTCATCGATGTTGAGATAGGCGATCAACAGGCCGCCAAGGATTTCCAGGCGACGGTCGATGGCCGCCAGGCGGAACTTGGAGCGGCGAACAAGGACTTCCTTGCGGTGCGCCAGCCACTCGGTCAGCACCTCGTTCAGCGCCATCACCTTCGGCACCCGGCCAAGCGACAGCACGTTCATATTCAGAGGAATACGGCTTTCCAGATCCGACAGGCGGAAGAGCGATTCCATCAGCAGCGTCGCGTCCACCGTGCGGTTCTTCGGCACCAGAACGATGCGAACGTCTTCGGCGGATTCGTCGCGGACGTCTTCCAGAAGCGGCAGCTTGCGGGCAAGCAGCAGCTCGGCGATCTTTTCGATCAGCCGCGACTTCTGGACCTGGAACGGAATTTCGGTGACGACGATCTGGTAACCGCCACGGCCGAGATCTTCCGTTTCCCATTTGGCGCGAACGCGAAAACCGCCGCGGCCGGTCCTGTAGGCCTCGAGAATATTCTCGCGGCTTTCGATGATGATCCCGCCCGTCGGCAAATCCGGACCAGGAATGAATTCCAACAGCTTCTCGACACTCGCATCCGGATGCTTGATCAGATGAAGAGCCGCATCACAGATTTCATGGGCATTGTGCGGCGGGATGGACGTTGCCATACCAACCGCGATGCCGGAGGACCCATTGGCCAGAAGGTTCGGAAACGCACCGGGCATAACCACCGGCTCTTCGTCTTCCTCGTTATAAGTCGGGCGAAAATCGACCGCGTCCTGCTCGATGCCTTCCAGAAGCAGAGCCGCGACATCGGTCATACGCGCTTCGGTGTAACGCATGGCGGCTGCGCCATCGCCGTCGATGTTGCCAAAATTGCCCTGGCCATCGACCAGCGGGTAGCGAATGGCAAAATCCTGCGAAAGTCGCACGAGGGCATCGTAGATCGAGGCATCACCATGCGGGTGGAATTTACCCATGACATCGCCGACGATACGGGCGCATTTCTTGAACGCGGAATTGGGACGAATACCCATCTCGCTCATGGCATGCACGATGCGTCGATGTACCGGTTTCAACCCGTCACGAACGTCCGGAAGAGCGCGGTGCATGATGGTCGATAGCGCATAGGCCAGATAGCGCTCTTCGAGCGCCGCCTTCAGATCGACCGGCACAATATGATCGTCGTCTCCGCCCGATGGCGGATTAAGATTTTTTCCCATGGCGACTGCCTATCGGAAATAGGCGGTTACGGCAAGAAATCCGGGCTTTCTGCGCTGTGGATGACAGGCGTTAAGCCTATATTTTTATGCAATCTTGTTTTTGTGCCGCAATTCAGCCATTCGTTGCACAGTACCACGTCGGTCAATCGCGCTTGTGCTGCATATGTGGACGCGTGATGTGCCTATTCTTGTTGCGGATGTTCGCGCCTTAAGGGAAGAGACAGAATGAGACTTGAAACCACACGGAATTTCCTGTTTGCCAGCGCAGCCGTACTGGCATTTGCCTCTCCGGCTTTTGCCCTGGATGGCGCCGATGTGCTGAAGAAAATCAATGCTGCCTACCACGCGCAAGGCGCGGAAATCACCGCCAAGTCCATCGCCACCAACGGCGACAATGTCACCCTGTCGGGTGTCGTCATCGGCAGCGCAACCGACCCGGCACAGCAGTTTCCCGTTGGCAACGTTACTCTCGAAGGTGTCGAAGAAGACAATGGCGGTTACACCATTGAGAAGATGAGTTTCGAGAACGTCGACTACGCCAAGGAAAAGGTGTCGATCGCCATCGACGATCTTTACATGACCGGCGTCGTGGTTCCAGCCGATGCAACGGCAAATACAGTCGATGCCATACTGTTTTACGACGAGGCACACACAGGCCCAGCCACGGTCAAGATCGATGGTAAGGAAGCGTTCTCCATCGCCGAGAGCAATTCCACGATGACCAAGAGCGAAGATGGCGGCACCATCAGCTTCGATCTTACGGCAGAGGGCTTCAAAGGCGATCTGAGCGGCGTCAAGGATCCGAAGACGAAAGAGGCGATCGACGCGCTTAAGCTGAAATCTCTGAGCGGCGACCTCACGATCAATGGCTCTTGGGAAGTTGCACCCGGCACGATCAATGTCGACGAATACTCGATCGACGTCGAGAATGTCGGTCGCCTGGACATGAGCTTCAGCATCTCCGGCTATACAATGGCTTTCATCAAGTCGATGCAGGATGCCGTCAAGGCGCAGGAAGCCAACCCCAACAAGGAACAGGCAGATCAGGCCTTCGGCCTTGCCATACTTGGTCTCATGCAGCAACTGACCTTCAACAATGCCAAGATCAGTTTCGATGATGCCGGCATTACCAAGCGCGGTATCGATTACGCCGCCAAGGAGCAGGGAACAACGAGCCAGCAGCTCTCCCAGATGATCAAGGGCATGGCGCCTATGATGATCGCACAACTCAACATTCCGGAACTGCAGAACGCTGTATCCGCCGCTGTGAACACCTATGTCGACGATCCGAAGAACTTCACGATTTCGGCAGCGCCGGCGAAGCCGGTTCCTTTCCCCATGATCATGGGCGCAGCAATGGGGGCACCGAACACGATCCCGAGCGTTCTGGGCGTCACCGTCACCGCCAACGAATAGTCTCTTCGACAAGCCCCGGATCAATCGTCCGGGGCTTTTTTCTGCCAAGCAGGCTGGCAAGCGAGACCTTGGCACGTCCTGATCTTGCGCCCCTGTGCCGCTCCCTCTAAAACCCTAAAAACTTTTAGACTTCTGCTTAAGGTGGGAGGCGGTATGCCTCTCCAATCCTTCGAAGATGGAATGACATTCGTGCAAGACAATATCAGCGGCTCCGTCATCGTCATTTCCAGCCATGTCATGCGCGGCTCTGTGGGCAATCGAGCGGCTGTGTTCGGTCTGGAGACACTTGGCTTTCCGGTTTGGGCGGTGCCCACCATCGTCATGCCATGGCATCCAGGCCAAGGACCCTCCACCCGTCTGCGATTTGACGGTGAGGCCTTCGACGCGGCCATGGGCGATCTGGCGGCATCGAAATGGCGTGGAGAAGTCAAAGCGGTCCTCACCGGATATTTCGGCAGCGCCGATCAGGTGCGTTCGGTCGCCCGTCTGATCCGAACGCTGAGAGAGAACAACCCTGATCTGATCTATGTGTGCGATCCCGTCATGGGCGACAAGGGCGGGCTCTATGTGCCGATCGAGACGGCCGAGGCGATCCGCGACGAACTCGTGCCGCTTGCAACCGTCTCCACACCCAACCGCTACGAGCTGGCCTGGATGAGCGGTGCTGCGCTCGACACCAATTCCGAAATCATGGATGCGGCCCTTGCGCTCGGCCCGCCAAAAATGCTCGTCACCTCCGCCGTTCCGATGATGGCAAATGGTATCGGCAATCTCTTCCTCAGCGGCCGCCACGCGCTGCTTGCGGAACATCGTGCCATCGATAACGTGCCGAACGGGCTTGGCGACCTTCTTGCTGCAGTCTTTTTGGCGCGTATGCTTCAGGGCGTGGATGACGAAAAAGCGCTGCAACTGGCAACCGCCAGCGTCTTTGAAATTCTGGCCCGCACCATGAAGCGTGGCGCCAACGAACTGACGCTTGAAACCGATGCGTCGAGCCTTTCCACACCCATGGCGATGGTTCAGATGCGCCATCTCTTGCATCCTGCCCGCAGCAAGGGCAAATAGCGGGCAAGTTTCATGCGCCTTATGAGAAGGCGTTTCCGGTAGCGACCAACGGCACGGCGAGATCGAATGAAAGATTTTCCAGATTATCTTCTGAACGGCTACAAGAACTTCATGAGCGGCCGTTATGCCGATGAGCGCGACCGATACCGCACTCTTGCCGATAGCGGCCAGAAGCCTCAGACATTGTTCATTGCCTGTTGCGACTCCCGCTCGGCACCCGAAACGATCTTCGATTGCGGACCGGGCGAGCTTTTCGTCATGCGGAATGTGGCGAACATGGTGCCGCCTTTCGAACCGGACGGACAATATCACGCAACATCTGCCGCCATCGAATATGCAGTGCAGGTTCTGAAGGTGAAGGACATCGTCGTCATGGGCCACGGCCGCTGCGGCGGCATTCAGGCGGCCCTTGATCCGAATTTCGAGTCGCTTTCGCCTGGCGATTTCATCGGCAAATGGATGAACCTCGTCAAATCCGCCGCCGAGCAAATCCAGAGCAATGACGTGATGACCTCGGGCGAGCGTCAGACAGCGCTCGAACGTGTCTCAATCCGCAACTCCATCCACAATCTGCGAGGTTTCCCCTTCGTCAAGGCGCAGGAGACCGCAGGCAAGGTAAAGCTGCACGGCGCCTGGTTCGACATCTCGACGGGTGAATTGTGGGTGATGGACAGTAAGACCGGCGATTTCCGCAGACCGGAAGTGTGATCCCCCGCTACAGCATCGGCCCGAAAATCGGTCTCGATTTTCGGAAGGCACGATGCGCAGATTCAAAAAAGGTAAAGCGCCGTGCGTCCAACAGGACGCACGGCGCTTTAAGCCGAAGATCGGGTTACATCTCACCCGTTTTATGAACGGCGAGACATATTATTGGCCGTCAATGGCCTTGCCGATGTAAGCGATCGCCTGCTGATAAACAGTCGCCGCATTCCAGCCCTGGATCCCCGCGAAGCTCGGCTGACCAGGCTGATAGCCTGCGCCACGCTGCCAGCCATGGCCGGCAAGGAAATTCGCTGTCGAAGCCAGCGCGTCGGCGCGTGAGCCGACGAGATCGATGCGGCCATCGCGGTCGAAGTCCACACCGTAGCGCACAACGTTCAACGGCAGGAACTGGGTCTGGCCGATTTCGCCATGGGCTGCGCCCTTGGCGTTGACGTTGAGCGAACCATTGCCCACCAGCTTCAACGCTGCGTAAAGCTGCTCGGTGAAATAGTCGGAACGGCGGCAATCATAAGACAGCGTTGCAACGGCAGAGAGCGTGTGCTGATTGCCCATGAAGTTGCCGAAACCGGTTTCCATGCCCCAGATCGCCAGAAGCGGGCCGGCCGGAACGCCGTAAGCGCGCTCGATATTGGCAAACAGCGCCGCATTGTTCTTCTTCATTGCCTTGCCGCGCGAAATGATGGCCTGACCACCACGCTTTTGCATGAACTGATCGAAGGAGAGCTTGAAGCTGTGCTGGCCGCGGTCAGCGCGGATCGTTGCCTGGTTGTAGGTGACGTTGGAGAAAGCGCGATCAAGCACGGCCTGGCTGACGCCGCGGCCTGCCGCTTCCTGCTTGAAGGATTGCACCCAGTTGCCAAAACCAGCCGAGGTATTACCGCATTGCGCCGCCTGCAGCGGCGTTGCCGCCAGCATTGCAACTACCGTCGCACCAAGGGAAAAAGCCGTTATTGCCCGCATCCGTATCTGCCTTTGATAAAGTGAGGGACAGTCCCTCGCCATGTTCGTCTTTCTAATGGTTCGAATTTGACTTTTGATCCTTGAGATCCCCACACATGGGCATCAAATGTCGAATTCATTCCACTAGAGCGCCGTGCGTCTTTTCGGACGCACTAAGGACGCTCTGTCTCTTTCAACCTACGCATCGTGCTTATCCGAAAATCGGTTCCGATTTTCGGGCCTATGCTGTAGCGAGATTGAAGGGGCACAAATTGCCGATCGTCTTCATAACCAGCAAATGAACTGGCTGTGATAGGCACGAAAATCGAAAACCCGTCCATTCTCGAAAGTAACGGACGGGTTATAGTTAATAGTTATTAAAAAACCGTATCAAGCTGCCGCTTTGCGCGGCTTGATAAGACCGCGATTGATGAGCAGTTCGGCAATCTGGACGGCATTCAGTGCCGCACCCTTGCGCAGGTTGTCGGAAACCACCCAGATGTTGAGACCGTTTTCGACCGTTGCGTCCTCACGGATGCGCGAAATATAGGTCGCATCTTCGCCTGCGCATTCGACCGGCGTGATGTAGCCGCCGTTTTCGTGCTTGTCGATGACGAGGCAACCGGGTGCTTCACGCAGGATATCGCGCGCCTGATCGGCGGTGATTTCGTTTTCGAACTCGATATTGACCGACTCCGAGTGGCCGATGAAGACGGGAACGCGCACAGCGGTGCAGGTCACCTTGATCTTCGGATCCAGCATCTTCTTCGTTTCTGCCAGAACCTTCCACTCTTCCTTGGTGTAACCGTCTTCCATAAAGACATCGATATGCGGAATGACGTTGAAGGCGATGCGCTTGGTGAACTTCTTGGTTTCAACCGGGTCAGCCACGAAGACGGCGCGGGTCTGTTGGAACAGCTCGTCCATGCCTTCCTTGCCAGCACCTGAGACGGACTGGTAGGTGGAGACGACAACGCGCTTGATCTTGGCGGCATCGTGCAGCGGCTTCAAAGCGACAACGAGCTGCGCCGTAGAGCAATTCGGGTTGGCAATGATGTTCTTCTTGGTGAAGCCTTCGACAGCATCGGCGTTGACTTCCGGCACGATGAGCGGAACGTCCTGATCATAGCGCCATGCAGACGAGTTATCGATGACAACACAACCCTGCGCACCAATCTTCGGAGACCACTTCTTGGAGACATCGCCACCGGCCGACATCAGGCAGATATCGGTATCGGAGAAGTCGTAATTCTCGAGATTGGAAACCTTCAGCGTGCGGTCGCCATAGGACACTTCCGTGCCCTGGCTGCGCGCCGAGGCCAGAGGAACGACCTCATCCGCGGGGAAACCACGTTCCGCCAGGATGTTCAGCATTTCGCGTCCGACATTGCCGGTGGCGCCTGCGATTGCAACTTTGAAACCCATGATCAAGCTCTCTTTCTGCCTCTCCTCTTTTTGGTGAGGGGGAGCCGCGAAACTGCGGCTTCCTTTCCCCGGCCAAACCGGGGAGAGAGCGGCGGGCCAGAGACGTCAGACGGTTTTAATCGTCGTTTTGGCCGTAATTCGGATGGAACCAGAAAGGCGCGCAGGATCGCCGGCTGAACCCGCCGGGCTTTGCATGACAATCATGTGCTGGACATGCCGCATGAACAGTGCGCTCCTTTTCGTGCAGAAGCTATTAGGAGCTTTGTCTTTTCTGTCAAGCGCAAACATGCGCTCTTTCTGGCAGGTGCCATGTCTTTTCGAACAAGTGTCAACCTTGCCGCAACGCGAAACCGGAATGGCTATCCTCGTGCCCACGCCTGTCGCCCTCCGCAGCGCACATCGATCCCTAAGACCCTTACGCGCCCTCAGCGCTGAATCTCGTCCGCATGTTCTTGTTTTATTCTCCCCCCTATGCCAAGTTGTCCCTGCGATCTGAGAGAGCCGTGCGGACGGCGATTACGGCTGTGGGGGCCTTTGATGGTAGCGCGCGTCAATACTATTGCGTTTCAAGGCATAGAGGGTGTGCCGGTCGAGGTTCAGGTGATGGTCGCACCTGGCAAGGTCGGCATGCAGATCGTTGGCCTGCCTGATAAGGCCGTCGCTGAAAGCCGCGAGCGGGTACAGGCCGCGTTGCATGCCTCCGGTCTTGCGATGCCCGCCAAAAAGGTCACGGTCAATCTCGCTCCCGCTGATCTTCCCAAGGAAGGCTCGCACTTCGATCTTCCCATCGCGCTCGGCCTCATGGCTGCACTCGGCGCCATTCCCGCCGAAGCGCTGACCCGCTTCGTCGTTTTCGGCGAACTCAATCTGGATGGCACGATCGGCGCTGTGGCCGGTGCTCTTCCGGCAGCTATTGCCGCAAACGCCCAAGACAAGGGCCTGATCTGCCCAGCCGATAGCGGCCCTGAAGCCGCCTGGGCAGGTGCCGAAATCGACATCCTCGCGCCGCGCAGCCTGATTGCCATCGCCAACCATTTTCGCGGCACGCAGCTTCTGTCGAGACCGATTCCGGCCATTCGCGCCAATCCTGATAATCTTCCGGATCTCGCGGACATCAAGGGACAGGAGAGCGCAAAGCGGGCGCTGGAAGTCGCTGCGGCCGGTGGACATAATCTCTTGATGGTCGGCCCGCCTGGCTCCGGCAAATCAATGCTGGCCTCCCGCCTGCCTTCTATCTTGCCACCCCTCTCTGCCTCGGAACTGCTCGAAGTGTCGATGGTGCATTCGATCGCGGGACAGCTTTCCGGCGGCAAACTCTCTGATCGACGCCCGTTCAGAACCCCGCACCACTCGGCAACGATGGCTGCCCTTGTCGGCGGCGGCTTACGCGCCAAGCCGGGAGAAGCCTCGCTCGCCCATCATGGCGTTCTGTTTCTCGACGAGTTTCCGGAATTCTCGCCGCAGGTGCTGGACGCGCTGCGCCAACCGCTTGAGACCGGCGAATGCATCATCGCGCGCGCCAATCATCGCGTCAGCTATCCCGCCGAAATCCAGCTGGTGGCCGCCATGAACCCCTGCAAATGCGGCATGGCCGGTGAACCGGGCTTTACCTGTGCACGCGGTCCAAGATGCGTTTCAGATTACCAATCCCGCATCTCCGGTCCGTTGATGGATCGCATCGATATCCGCATAGAGGTCCCTGCTGTCTCTGCTGCAGACCTGATCCGCCCGATGGCAGCGGAAGCCAGCGCCGACGTCGCCCGCCGCGTTGCGCGTGCCCGCCAGATGCAGGAAGAACGCTTTGCAGCGGCCGGCTTCCAAGGCATCCGCACCAATGCACGTTGCACCACGGCACTCATCGAAAAATGCGCTGAACCGGACGCTGCCGGCCTCCAACTTTTGCGCGACGCCGCCGAAAAACTGAAATTCTCGGCCAGAGGCTATCACCGCATCCTGAAGGTTGCGAGAACGCTCGCCGACCTGGATGACAAACCGATCGTTGGGCGCCTTCATCTCGCGGAAGCGATTTCCTATCGCATCGCGGGTGAGCGGCTTTCAGCAGCGGCTTAACGCCTCTTAGATGATGCTTTAAAAGTATTAATTGAATTTATTGGCGCAAGTCATGAGCTTATATCAGAGGATATTTATATTCCAGACGAATCTCTGCGTGAACGCATCTAGTATAAGCGTTCGCTTGAAGCATTTCTTCTTGTTCCCCTAACTTAAGGGATGAAGATAGTTTAAATCCAATATAATTTTTGAAGATTTTTCTCACCTGCCCTTGCTACAATCTCCGCAAGCAAGGTGGGGACCGACGATGGTTGTTAAGATGATGATTGCGACCGCTATTGCGATAGCGTCGCGGACAGTGCCGCTCATGCCGATTTCGATGGGGCGGACACGGACCCGGCCGGTGGTTTCGGCTGCATCCGGGCGGATGGAGATGACGGCGGCCCCCATCAATCCGGAGTGGATTATCGCCGGTGATCCACAGGCGCGCATGGCGGATCACTCCCGTAGTGGCGACCGCGCTGCCTACACGGCGCTATGGGACTGCACGGCGGGCACATTCCGTTGGTTCTTCATGTGGGATGAGACCGTTCATATCATAGAGGGCGACGTGCATGTGACGGCGGCCGATGGCTCCCTGCATCATCTTTATGCCGGCGATGTCGCCTACTTCAAGGCTGGCACCTGGGCGACGTGGCGCGTGGACAATTATGTTCGCAAGGTCGCTTTTCTGCGCAGGCCTTTCCCAACGGCGCTGGCGCTTGCCTATAGGGTCAAGAACCGGATTCTTCCGGCAAAAACGCCGTCGCTCTAAAGTGTATCGCTGTCTTTCAGATGCGGTCATACGCTTTAAGTGTTTGTTACTGCATGTCTCTATCGCAAGACCGCTGCACAGTTTCGCGCGACATGCTCTAAAAGCCCCAAGCCTCCGGAAAAACGAGCGGAAAATGCTCTACTGCACGAAGATACGGACACTGGACGCCCGTCCATCGGCATCGATGACGGTGAGTGTAGAGAAGCCTTGACCTTCCGGCGTCCATTCATTGCTGCGGCGGCGCGTGAGGTCCGGCAGAGGTTTTCCATTGGCGAGCCAACGGAAGGGCGCTCGCCCGCCCTGTAGCTTGAGAACAAGCGGCGAGAGCGAGCCTGCGCTGTCTGAAAGTTCCACACGTGCGCCTTCCGGCGGATAGACGATAAGCGGAGACGACTCGCGACGCGATGCTGAGAGTAGTCCGCTGGAGGTCGTGGTGAAGCGGCGTTGATTGGCCGGCAGATCGCTGTAACTCAAGCGCGTCACGCCGCTTGGTGTGGCTGCGAAGGGCGTGATCGCCACACCGGATTTAGCAAAGGCATCGAAGAGAATGGGCGCGGCAGTCGCATAGCCGGCAATGCCGGGAACCGAGCCGTTATCGGCCCGCCCGACCCAGACACCGATGACATAGCGGCCATCGAAACCGACCGACCACGCATCGCGGTAGCCATAGCTGGTGCCGGTCTTATAGGCGATGCCGCGCTGCTTCATGCCGAGCGGTGGCAGAACGCCGGACAGTGTATCGGTGATGTTCCAGATAGCACTGCGGGAAAAGATCGGTTCGACATCGAGTATCTCAGGCTTGTTTCTGACACCGTCGCCAAGCTTCACCGGCTGACCCTGATTGGCAAGGCTGGCATAGAGCTGCACAAGATCGACAAGAGACACACCTGCCCCACCAAGCGCAATGGCAAGCCCCGGTGGCTCAGACTTCGGCAGTGCGAGATTGACCGAGGCGCGTCTGAAACGCACGATTAAAGCGGCAGGACTGACGGCATCCAGCAGCTTCACCGCGGGCACGTTGAGAGACAGCTGCAAGGCTTGGCGGATGCTGACATCGCCCTGATACTGCATGTCGAAATTGCGCGGCCGATAACCGGAAAAATCCGCCGGTCGATCCTCAATGATGGTTTCCTGCGAAACCAGGCCATTCTCGAAAGCCAGTCCGTAGATAAAGGGTTTCAACGTCGAGCCCGGGGAACGGATCGCGCGGCTCATCTCCACCCAGCCGCGGCGGGAACTATCGAGGAAGTCGGACGAGCCGACATCGGCCAGAATCTCGCCGGTGGCGCTATCGGCCATCACGATAGCGACTGAAACCTTGTCTCCTATTTTGTCTGCGGCGTGCCGCGCCAAGGCTTCGAATTCGCTCTGGATGCCACGTCGTAGGGTCGAGCCAATGACATGCTGGCGCGGCAGCTTCGTCCTCGCGGCTTGCGCCAGATGGGGTGCGAGAGCTGGGAGCGCCAAACGATCCCGGGGAACGGCGGCAGCAGATGCGCGCTCGGCCTCGCCCTCTCCGACGATGCGTGCGACGGCCAATCTCTGCAACACGCGCTCTCGGGCTTCTTTCGCGGCGTCGGGAAAACGATCCGGCCGGCGCTTTTCGGGGAGTTGCGGCAGGGAGACCAGAAGCGCTGCTTCCGCCGTATTCAACCGTCGAGGCTCCTTGCCGAACCATGCAAGACTTGCCGCGCGCACGCCCTCGATATTACCGCCATAGGGGGCGATGTTAAGGTAGATTTCGAGGATTTCGTCCTTGCTCAGCCGGCGTTCGATCTGCACGGCGCGCAGCATCTGACGAAACTTGGCGCTGAAAGAGCGGTCCGTCCGAGGCTCGATCAGACGTGCGACCTGCATCGACAAGGTCGAGGCGCCGGAAACAATGCGACCATTGGTCAATAACTGCCAGGCGGAACGCCCAAGCGCCTGAATGTCCACGCCATGGTGGTCGTAAAATCGCTGATCCTCATAGGCGATCAGCATCTTGATGAATTGCGGATCGACCTCGGCCGCGGTGGTCTGCAAGCGCCAGCGACCATCTGGTGTGGCAAAGGCGCGCAGAAGATTGCCGTCGGTATCCACCAGTTCCTGAGAGACAAGACGCGCATTGTCTAGCGGCGGCGGATAGGCGCGATCCAGACAATCAAGCCCATAGATGGCGGCACCGGTGCCCGACGTCGCCAAAGCAAAGCCGAAGAAGAAGCTGCGCCAACCCCTCATTGCTGCGCTGCGCGAACCTCCATCTTGCTCGTCGCCGTGCGGGCGGAGAACTGCGGACGATACATGTCTTCTACGCTGGCAGCCGGGTTGTCATAGGTGCCTGGTGTCACCGCCCGCACCACATAGGCCAGCGTGATTTCCGAGCTATCGCCCGCGGTTTTGTCAAATGCGGCCACAAAGCGATCGTAACGGAATTCCGTATGCGCCGCTTCCGTTTCCGGCAGCCAGTCGAAGTTGGTGAGCGCCGCACTGTTGACGAGGCTCGGATTGTCGATCTCGAAACCGGCAGGCAGAAGATCGGTCACGAGAATACGCGCCTGCCAATCATTCTGCGGAATGACCGTCAGCACCACGACGTAGCGCTCGTTCTGCTTGACCTCGCTGACATTCACCTGTTCGCCGTCCATCGTATAATAGGTCTTCTCGATGGTGAAACCCTCTCCGCCCGCGGGAAGCGGCGTGGATGGCGGTGCGACGGTGGTAACGACCGCCGTCACCGGGTTTGCCGAAGCGTTGGTGAGGTTGAGCGGCTTTTGAAGCAGCTCGTCACCACTCATGCGCTGGCTGAAACCGCCCTGCTGTAGTGTGCCGTTCACATCCAGGCGAATATCCTTGTCTTCGCCTTTCAGCGCACGGGCTGCCAGAACCATCCAAGCCTGTTCCTGCGTGCTGGTATAGCTCTTGGACTCGAAGTCCTTTGATACGACGCCCGCAAGCTGGGACACAACTGCCGGAACCGGACGGCTTTCCGCCGCCAGCGCAAGGGACGCAGCGCCATCGCGCAGCGCTGAACCGTAATCGGCACGCGCCAGCGTGACGTTCGCGCTTGAGGAGGCCATGTTCAAAGAGGCTCCGAAAGCGGACTTGGCCCGTGCCGCATCGCCATAAAGCGAGAGGGCTGCAGCGACCTGTGCCTTGGCAAGCGGTGTCGGAAACTGATTCAAGGCCGTGTCGGAGTAATAGCGCAGATCGTTGATCGCAGCCTTGCGATTGCGCGCCAACACATAGAGCGAATAGGCGATCTCATTGCCACGGTCCTTGACGTTGCTGTCATAGGCAAGACCATTCTGGAGATTGGTAAGTGCCTGCACCATGGCCGCTTCCGGCACATCATAGGATTGCTCACGCGCCCGTGTCAGGAAATCGGTAATGTAGGCGTCCAGCCACAAGTCCCCTTCACCCGGCGACCAGAGGCCGAAGCCACCGGCGCTCGACTGGAAGGAGAGTACCCTATAGATCGCGTCCTGCACCCGCTTGCGCAGTTCCGGATCGTCCTTGCCGCCGCTGTCCTTCATCAGTTCGGATGCGTAAAGAAGCGGTAGAGCCCGGCTCGTCGTCTGTTCGGCGCAGCCATAAGGGTATTTGTCCAGCATCATCATCAGTGCGGGGACGTCGAACGCCGGAGAGCGGGTGACGTTGACCGAGACCGATGAGCCCACCAGCATGCTGTCGGCCAGTAGATTGCCGTCCACCGTCAGGCTGCTGTTCGGTGCGATCGTGATGTTGCGGCGTGTCGTGACCGGAAGCACCGATGGACGTACCGGAATGGTCAGCGCCTGCTCAAGCGAAACGCCGCTGTTATTGCTGACCTTGATCGCAATCTGCCCTTCACCGGGAAACTCGCCCGTCAAAGGCACGGTCAGGGACGTCTTGCCGCCCTTTTCCAGCCTCGTCGTTTGAGAAAACTCGCCCTGATCCACAGTCACGGCCATGTTGCTGGTGACGTCGATCTTATAGTCGCCAGCCTCGCCATCGGTATTGGCGATGTCGAGGCGTAGTTGCGACACGTCGCTGGGGCTCAGGAACTTCGGCGCGCTAGCCGTCACCACCACCGGATCGCGAATGACGACATCCGAGACCGCGTGACCGACCCCGATCTTGGTCCAGGCAACGGCCATAATCCGTGCCGTGCCATTGAACTGCGGGATATCGAAGCTGACCGTCGCCTTGCCGTCGCCATCCAGCTCAACCGGGCCGGCGAAAAAGGCAACAAGTTTCTCCTTCGGCGGGCTGCCCTGAAGCGCAACCTGTCCGCCATCGCCACCGGTTCTCAGACGCCCCGTGGCGCCGAGCGAGCCATCGATAAGGCGGCCATAAAGATCGCGGATTTCCAGACCGAGCCTGCGCTGGCCGAAGTACCATTCGTCCGGCTTCGGCGGCTCGTAGCGGGTCAGGTTCAGGATGCCGACATCGACTGCGGCAATCGTCACAAAGGCCTTATCCCCAGCACCGGCACCGGAGACATGCACGGGGATCTGCAGCGCCTGTCTCGGCAATGTCTGTTTGGGAAGATCAAGCGCGATGCCAAGCTTGCGCTCGCCCGGATCGACGGCCAGCCACTTCACGCCGATGGCGCGCATCGGCATACGGCTTTCCTGCGCGTCGCCGGGGCGGAACAGGGTTGCCGTTACGTAGGAGCCAGCGCCCCACTCTTCCGTCACGGGGATTTCGACTTCGCCGCCTTTGTCGCCGATCTCGACATTCTGCACCGAGATCAGCTTTTCGGAACCGGCGACCACCATCAACTGGCCGGCATAACGGGATGTGACCTGAAGCTTGGCCGTCTCGCCCACCTTGTAGCTCTGCCTGTCGAGCGCAATTTCCAGAGCATCCGGCGTTTCGGTCGAGCTTGCAGTCACGAACCAGCCGGCATCGAATTCCACACTCGAGACAGCGCCATCATTCTGCGGTGCTTCCACCTCCAGCTGGTAACGACCCCAGTTTATGGGCACGGAGATGTCTGCTCCATCCTGTGTAACGGAAAGCGTGCCGGTTTCCACCTGCTTGGTATGGACCACCGGCTCGTAGCGCCAGGAATTGCCCTGACGATACCATTGATAATTGCGCTCCACCTTGATGAGCTTCCAGGTGAGCCCATTCATCGCTTGCCTGCTGCCGTTCGGCGCAACGCCGATCACATGGAAACGCCCTATGGAGTTCTCAGCCAGATCACCGGAGAATTGCGGTTTGATGCCGATCATGTTGCTGTCGGACTTGACGGGCAATGTCAGAGAGCGCTCCACCGCACGTCCACCCGCCTCGCGCATGCGCACGGTGATGCTGGCGGAAAGAAACTGCGTGGTGGAAGGGAGATCGCCAAGCTCCACCGGGAAGCTTGCTTTGCCGTTTTCGTCCAGAACCGGAAGATTATCGAGCGTGGTGCGGTTCTCTTCTTCGGTCTCCTCATCCGCCAGTCCGAAAAAATATCCTTCAAAGGCCGGATTGGTGCGGGTGGGTTTCAGCGCCACTTCACCCTCGAGTTCAAGCCCGGCCGCCGGCGCGCCATAGAGATAGCGACCATCGACATCGATCAGCGTCTCGCCTACCGGATCGATCTCTTTTGCTGCGCTCGTCAGATCGAACTCGGTGCGGTCGGGAACGAAATCATCCACCAGGAAGGATTTCTCGCTGATCGCGCTTGTCTTCGGATCGGTATGAATGCGCATCGTCCAGGTGCCACGCATGGCGTTTTCCTGCAACGGAAGGTCGACAGCATGGCCTCCCAGCGCCTTGCCATCGCTGACGAAGCGGCGATCTTCGACGCCATCCGGGCGGAAGAAGATGAAGGTCAGTGGCAGGTTCTCGATCGCGTTACCTTCGATATCGCGCGAAAGTGCGGCGGCATGCACCGTTTCACCCGCGCGGTAAATCCCGCGTTCAGTCCAGCTGAACACGTCGATGGCGCCGGGTGCCGCACGACCGGTCACGCCGCGATCGGAAAGATCGAAACCGGCACGCGTCATATCGAGGAAAACGTAGTCCTTATCGCCATTGCGGGCCGTGATGATGGCGGGCGCCTGACCGGCGGAGCCGCGCATCAGGCCGGCGGAAAATGTCGCGCGTCCCTCGGCGTCGGTGGTCGCCGAACCGAGAACCTCGTTGTTCTTGGCAAGAAGCTGGAGCGAAACACCCTTCAGCGGTTCGGCATTGCTCAGAGCGCGGACGAAGACATTCAGCCCGTCGGTCCCGGCATAGGTGGTGATGCCTGTGTCAGAGACAAGGAACCACTGAGTGGCGCGCGCGTCCCAGTTTTCCGGCGCAGTGCCTGGCGGCACGGCGGTGAGTACATAGATGCCAGGCTTACGATCCGGCAAGGCCTCGTCCACCGGGAAGCTGGTGATGACGTCCTTGTTCAGTTCCGTCTGAATATCGATGCCGCCCTGCCAGACGAGTTCGCCCAACTCGTTCTCGATCTTCTCGGCGCTGTAACCATCCATCTGAGTGAGGAACTGCGAATTGGCCAGCAGCGAGGTGATGTTGCGGTCACCCACGCGATAGAGCTTCAAATCGGCATGATCGATATTGACCGACACGAGCGGAATACCGCGGCGCGCTGTGCCGGGAAGCACGAAGTTTTCGCCGGTGAAGCGCACGGAGCCGGAACGGTCGCGCACATAGATATCAAGATCGACCTGCTTTTCCAGCGGCTCTTCCACGGAGGACGGCAGTCCGGCACGAAGCGCAATCTTGTATTTCTGCCCATGCGTCAGACCCTCGACGCAGATCTCGCTGCCCTTGGCTTCGAGCGCTTTCGGCGCCGCACCGTCCAACGTCACGAAAGACGAGTAGTCGGCATTTTTGACCAGCGGCTCGGAAAACTGGATGCAGGCGCGCGGTGTTACGCTGTCAGTATCGACCGTATTGTTGATGACGCGGAAGCCCTGGCGGGTGCGAAGGTCGTTATAGGCCGCGCGGGTCTTGGCAACATCCGAAAGCGCGAGGCTGGCCTTGTAAGCGTTCAGAGCCGCGCGATAGCTCTGGCTCTTTTCGAATGCCTGTGCCAGCCGGTTCAACGCCGTCAAGCGAGCGCTCTGTGTCCGGCTGAACTGGTAGGCGTTGAGCGCTGCCGCCGGTGCCTCGCCAAGGATTTCGTAATTGTTCTCGACCTTCGCCTCGACGGAAGAGAGCTCCGCCCATAATGCGCCGTTCTCGGGGTTGAGCGAGAGCGCCGATTTATAGCTTTCCACCGCCTGAGGGATATCGATGCCTGCCTGCTGGCGTGCTTGCGACAGCAACGCGTCGAGACCCTGAGCATCATCCGCCTCAGGCAAATTGGCTTTCAGCTTGCGGGCCTGTTGGTAGAGGCTGTCCTCGACGAAGGAAAGACGCTGCGGCGCGCCGAGATCAGGCTCGCTTGACGCCTCCACAATCTTTCCGGCGACGGCGCCGGGAAAGGCATTGAGCTGATTATAATCCGACTTGAGGAAGCACCACTTCACCTTGGGATTATAGGTGAAGGCTTTGCATCCCTTGTCATCGATGCAGATGGTCTTGCATTCATCCAGCGAGACATTCTGCTCCGTGCGCAGGTCGAAACCGAAATAGTCGCCATTTGCGGTTGTTACCACCTTGCGCGACGCATCCTGCGCCAGAAGCGGCGCGGCGGAAAATGTTGCAAGAATAAGGGCAAAAGCGTGCGAAACGACGCGAAAGGACATCGGTCTCTCCCCGAAAACACAATGATCGGCGCGACTTTGGTCCTATTCAGGCTTCTTTGTCAACGAGCCCTAAGCCCGCGCCTCCCACTCCCGGCGCAAAATTGCATACTGCATCGTGTTCTCGTAAAACGGGTGCCCGGCCTCATCCTTGGTGAAGGAGACGAACTCCAGAAAAAGCCCTTCCCGGCGCATCCCAAGCTTTTCACACAGGCGCTGGGAGGCGATATTGTCATCCTCGACATAGGCGTAGAGGCGGCGTATCTGTCTTTCTTCAAACAGCCACCGAAACAGCGCGCGTGCCGCTTCGTAAGCATAGCCTCGGCCCGCAAAGTCGCCATTTAAATTCCAGCCGACGGACAGCGTATCCCCCGCGCGTCATCGGCGATGGCGAAAAGATCACCGATCACCTTTTTATGCTCAAGAGAATAGACTGCGATGTCGTCATCGGAGGCGCCACGCTTCGCCGCCTCTGCCGCCGCTTCCTCAAGATTTTGAAGGCGCAACGAAAGGAAACAGTTGGGGCGCGGGTCACGCAGGTAAGCGAGCAGGTCCTGAGCATCCCCGACCTTGAAGTTTCCTCAGAACCAGGCGCTCCGTTCTGATCTCGTCCATTTCCGTCTTCCGGACGTATTGCCGCCGATCCCAATTGACGTGCTGCCAAAGAGCGACCGGCAAGCGCCATCCACTTAAAAAACAACCACATTATGTCGAAAGCCAGGGTCAACAGGGTTCCGTAACGTCAGCCTCTCCATTCGTTGCCATGTTGCAACGGGATGGTGATTTCAGCTTGCGATCAAGTGCTAAATGAAAGCTGCGGCGTGGACATTGGAAGAGGTCGCAAGCAGTGTCTGGACAACGGCGGGGGCCGATTCAGAAAGGTTTTCTAATGAGAAACGTCTTCAAGCTTGCTGCAGTCATCACAGCGCTTGCTTCCACCACCGCCTACGCGGCTGACCTTGCCGTTCAGACCGAACCTGCCGTTGTTGCCGATCCGGGCGGCTTCTACATCGGTAGCCTGAACAGCCTGACATTCCTGGACGATACCAATTTCTCGACCGCTACGGCTGGCGTGAATACCGATTACGATGTCGGCTACTATAGTGCATTCCGTGCCGGCTACAGCTTCGGGTCCTACGACTTCGTGTCGCCGCGCGTCGAACTCGAAGTCGGTTATGGCCGCTCGGATGTCGATACGCACACTGTGAACGGCGTGGACGCTGCCGGCTCTTTCGGCTCGGCCCGTAACTTCCAGGGCTACGTCAACGGCTACATCGACGTTCCGACAGGCACCGCCTTCACGCCTTACTTCGGCGGTGGCGTGGGTGCGATGAACCTCAAGCTTCGTCGCCAAGGTGCTGATGGCGTTGGTGTCATCATGAATGATAGCGACACCGCTTTCGCATACCATCTGGATGCAGGCGTCGGCATCGAGCTGAACACCATTTCCTTCCTGCGTGACAGCGCTCTGTTTGCCAACACCACTTTCGATATCGGCTATCGTTACACGGGCGCAGACAACTTCGATTTCACCGCAGCAGACGGCACCGTCTCCAGCACGGATTTCAAGAGCCACGCCATCACCGCTGGCTTCCGTCGCCAATTCTGATCGACGCGCAGTATGCTAAAAAGGGGATCGCGCCAAGCGCGGTCCCCTTTTTTGATGAGCGGAAGAGAAGCAGCCGACTCCAGGAAGGCCGTCCGCTCTACCGCGCCTTGCCTGAAATCTTTCCGAACGCCTTGAGAAGACCGTTCTCGGAAATCAGCAGATAGTCTTCCATCTTCTCGCTTGCCTCTGCAAACCTGTCCTCTTCGCACAAAGAGACAATCTCGTCATTCATATCGACGAAGGGTGAATGGAGCAGACGCGGGTCCTCGATGAGGGCAAAGCCAAGCCGAAGCTCGGCCGACACCCTTTCATAAAGCTCGCTCAACCGTTCGCTGTCGGCAAGCGCCACGACGGCGGCATGAAACGCCATATTGGCGCTTCCGACATCAACCCATAGCTCCTTCTCCCGCTTCAGCTTAGCCTCCTCGACGGCCTGGCGCATGGCCTTGACCGATTCATGCAGGCGCCATGCTTTGCGCAGCGCTCCGCATTCGAGCATGCGCCGCACGCGGTAGATATCCATGATCGACGCCATGGTCGGCGTCTGGACAAAAACGCCACGATTGGTTTCGTGCCTGAGCAGGCCTTCCTTCGTCATGATCCGAAAAGCCTCGCGCAGAGAGTTGCGGGACACTTCCAGATGCTCGCTGAAAGCTGCTTCGGATATACGCTGGCCTGGCTTGAGTTCGCCCGAAATCAGCATGAGGCGGATGCGCTTGGCAATCCAGTCGGACAGCGGCATGCTTTCACGTGTGTCTGTCACAGGCTTCCTCGCTTCTTCTTGCGGGGTCTTCAGATAACAAAAGACTGGCGGAATCAAGCAATAGTTTCAACGGCTTTCACCCTGCCTCTGCTTGGCCGGAAAAGTCGGCTTCGAAGCGCGATTCCGGCGCTGAGAATGCAGGCCTGAATGAACAAAACAAAAAAATTGTTGAACAATATTGACATCACAAACAAACCATACATGATGACCTCATAAGCATCCGCGAGGGGCGGGTGACGATAAGAACAGGAAAACTCTCATGCAGCAGACCGAGCAGACGCCCGGCCGCACGAACGCGGCTGCGTTTAACCCGAAGAGCCAGCGCTACGCGCTCCTATCGGCGATGTTCCTAATGTCCATGGCCGCCGTCGGCCCTGGCTTCATCACCCAAACCGCCAATTTCACGGTGAAGCTGGGCGCAGCCTTTGCCTTTGCCATCATCGTTTCCATCATCATCGACTTCGTTGTCCAGGCCAATGTCTGGCGTATCGTCACCGTCACTCAGATGCGTGCTCCGGCGATTGCGAACGCAGCCATTCCAGGCTCGGGATATATTCTGGCAGTCCTCGTCATCATCGGCGGTCTGTTCTTCAATATCGGCAATATTGGCGGTGCCGGTCTTGGCTTCAACGCCATGATCGACCTTGACCCCAAGATCGGCGGTGCCATAGGAGCACTCGTCGCCATCGGCATCTTCCTGTCGCGACGCGCGGGTGTTGCCATGGACCGCGTCGTTTACGTCGCAGCCTTCGTCAAGCTGGCGCTGATCCTCTACGCGGCGATCGTATCCGGCCCGCCAGTGGCTGAAGCCTTCCACCAGACCTTCCTCCCCGACACGATCGATTTCGCCACCATCACCACCATTGTTGGCGGCACGGTCGGCGGCTACATTACCTATGCTGGCGCACACCGCCTTCTCGACAAGGGCACGGTGGGCGTTGAAAATATCGGTGCCGTCAATCGTGCGGCACTGAGCGGCATCGCGATTACCGGCGTTCTTCGCTACATCCTCTTCCTCGCCATTCTCGGTGTCGTCGCAAGCGGCGTCGTCATCGACCTCTCCGGCAAGGCGGCCAACCCTGCAGGCCAGGCTTTCCACGCGGCAGCCGGCGATATCGGCTTCCGTCTCTTCGGTGCGGTGTTCCTCGCCTCGGCACTCACCAGCATCATCGGTGCGGCCTATACCTCGGTCTCGTTCCTCACCGCCTTCAAGCCGAACATGACCGAGCGCCAGCGCAACCTTTCGACCGTCGCCTTCATCTGCATTTCGCTGGTGTCCTACATCCTGATCACCACCCCGCCGGCCGCCATGCTCGTCTTCGTCGGCGGATTGAACGGTCTGGTCCTGCCGATCGGCCTTTCCATGCTGCTCTTTGCCGCCTGGAAACGCCCGGACCTGATGCGCGGCTACAACTATCCGCGTTGGCTGCTTATCCTCGGCGCGCTGACCTGCTGCCTGACATGGTACATGGCCTACAAGTCGGTCGGCCCGATCTTCGCTCTGCTTGGACTGTAAGAAGCACAGGCAAGGATTTACCGTGGCCACCTGAACGTGGCCACGGAGATCAACCGCTTTAGGAGAAAGACGACATGGCGCATATCGACCTCAATAGCGATCTTGGCGAAAGCTATGGTGCATGGAGCATGGGTGACGACGAAGCGATGCTTTCCATCGTCTCCAGCGCCAATATCGCTTGCGGTTTTCACGCCGGAGACCCCACCGGCATTTACAAGACGGCCAAGGCGGCCGCAGCCAATGGCGTGACCATAGGCGCTCACGTCTCTTATCCTGACCGCGTCGGCTTCGGGCGCCGGGACATGGATGTGACGCCGGAGGATCTGATTGCCGATGTCATCTACCAGATCGGCGCACTGAAGGGCATTGCGGCAGCCGCCGGTACCACGGTGCGCTACGTCAAGCCGCATGGCGCGCTCTACAACCGGATCGCCCATGACGCCAAACAAGGCCAGGCCGTCATCGACGGCATCAAGGCCGTCGATCCTTCGTTGGTACTGATGGGACTGGCCAATGCGCCAATCCTTGAACTGGCGCGAAAGTCCGGGCTTTCCGTCGTCGCCGAGGCCTTTGCCGACCGGGCCTATACGCCAGACGGGCAACTGGTGTCCCGCCGCGAGAAGGGAGCCGTGCTACATGATGCGGGTAAAATCGCCGAACGCATGGTGCAACTCGCCCGTCAGGGAACGCTGGAAGCCATTGACGGCAGCAGCATCAAGATCGAGGCGCAGTCGATCTGTGTTCATGGCGATAGCCCAGGCGCGGTCGATATTGCGCGCGAGATTCGCCGCCGATTTGAAACGGACGGTATTGCCGTTCGCTCTTTCACCTCTTGAACGATAGGAGCGGCCAATGACCATTCCCGCATCGCACACCGCCAAGAATATAGAGCTTGCCCAGAAAGCACGCGCCAGCTACCGCGCCGGTCTAGTTCAGCCGACCTCCGGTATCGCGCCCGGTTTCACCCAGGCCAACATGATCGTGCTGCCGCGCGACTGGGCCTTCGACTTCCTGCTTTATGCGCAGCGCAATCCAAAGCCCTGCCCTGTGCTGGACGTGTCCGATCCCGGCTCGCCCACCACGCTTCTTGCGCCGGGTGCCGATCTACGAACCGATCTGCCGCTTTACCGCATCTGGCGCGATGGCAAGCTTGCCGAGGAGACGCATGATGCGACCTCGGCCTGGGCCGAGCGCGACGATATGGTCGCCTTCCTGATCGGCTGCAGCTTCACCTTTGAAACGCCGATGGTGGAGGCGGGCATCGAGATCCGTCACATGACGGATAAAAGCAATGTTCCCATGTATCTGACGAACCGCGCCTGCCGTCCGGCTGGGCGCCTGAAGGGTAATATGGTGGTGTCCATGCGCCCGATCCCGGCATCGCGCGTTGCGGATGCGGCGACGATATCCGGCCGGTTTCCGGCAGTTCATGGCGCACCGGTGCATATCGGCATGCCGGAGGAACTCGGCATCGCCGATCTCGCAAATCCGGATTTCGGCGATCCCGTACGTATCGAGCCCGGCGAAGTTCCGGTTTTCTGGGCGTGCGGCGTAACCCCACAGGCGGCAGTCATGGCCTCTGGTGTACCATTTGCCATCACCCACGCACCGGGCCATATGTTCATCACCGACATTCCCGATTCTGCCTATCACGCGTGAGGACATATGCGCTTTCTCCCCGTCAGTCTCACGACGATCCTTGTCGAACTTGCCGATCTGGGCCAAACGCTCGCGCTCTTCGCCTCCCTCGAAAACGACCCAATCGAGGGTATCGAGGAAACTGTACCTGCCGCACGCACGCTGATGATCCGGTTTCGCCCTGAAAAGATCGACGCGCAGGCACTGGCTGCCGAGCTTTCCCGTCGCGACCTGACGGCAAAGATTCCGCCGTCGGACAAGCTCGTCGAAATACCGGTTCATTACGATGGCGAAGACCTTGGCGACGTCGCGACACTGACCGGGCTTGGCGTCGATGAGGTTATCCGTCGTCATATACCGAGAGCGAATTTACCGTTGCGTTTTGCGGCTTTGCGCCGGGCTTCGGCTATCTGGTCGGTGGCGATCCCGCACTCCATGTTCCCCGGCGACAAAGCCCGCGCACCCGCATCCCCGCTGGCTCCGTGGCGCTGGCTGGCGCTTTCAGCGGTGTCTATCCGCAAAACAGCCCAGGGGGCTGGCAGATCATCGGCACGACGCCCGTCAAGATGTGGGACATCGATCGCGAGCCCGGCGCGCTCTTCCAGCCCGGCTACCGCGTTCGCTTCTTCGACATGGACAAGGCTTCAGGAAAGATCAGCCTGCCAGTCTCTGAGGCGAAGCCGCGCGAAGAGCCGTCACGCGAAGGGCCGCATTTCGAAGTGCTGGCGGCGCCCATGCCGGCCCTCTTTCAGGATCTCGGTCGTTTCGGACAGACCGGACAGGGCGTTTCTGCATCCGGTGCGCTTGATCGCGGCGCTTTCAATGCGGCAAACCGCATCGTCGGCAATCCCCACAACACCCCATGCCTGGAATTGACGCTCGGCGGCTTTTCCTTCCGTACTGCGAACCGCATCGTTGTCGGACTTACTGGTGCCCCCTGCCCTGTCGCGATCGAAACGGCAGACGGACGTTTCACCAAAGCGGCTTACGCGCCGATCTCGCTTGAGGCCGGCGATATCGTCACGCTTGGCCAGCCACCAAAAGGCATGCGCTGCTATCTCGCGGTGCGCGGTGGCTTCGATGTCGAGCCCGTGCTTGGCAGCTTCGCCACCGATACGCTCGCCGTGGTCGGTCCTGAACCGGTCACGGCAGGTCGGATCCTGCCGCTCAAGACCGAAACGAACCGGCCTTCGAGCGTCGCCATCGATGAAGTCCCCGCCTTCGAACCACCGGCCATGGGTGAGGTCGTAACACTCGACGTCGTTCTCGGTCCCCGCACCGATTGGTTCACGCAAAAGGGTATCGAAACGCTGACCAACCAGCTCTGGCAGGTCACGCCGCAATCCAACCGTGTGGGCATCCGCCTTGCGGGTGAAGAGCCGGTGGAACGGCGCGACAGCGCCGAACTGCCGAGCGAGGGTACCGCAACGGGCGCAATTCAGATTCCCCATAGCGGCCAGCCCGTGCTTTTCCTTGCCGACCATCCGCTGACGGGCGGTTATCCCGTGATCGGGGCGGTTGCGGAATATCATCTCGATCTCGCGGGTCAGATCCCCGTCAATGCCAAAATCCAGTTCCGCCCGATTGGGCCATTCGCCGACATCGCGGCCAAGAGCAAATAATCCGAGGAGAATAGCGATGAAGAAAGTTCTGATTGCCAATCGCGGCGAAATCGCTGTCCGGATTATCCGCGCCTGCCGGGATTATGGACTGCAATCGGTGGCCGTCTATGCCGACTCGGATCAGGATGCGGTATTCGCTCGCATGGCGGATGAAGCCTATGCGCTGGACGGCGTGCGTCCCTCCGAAACCTATCTCGATATCCCCAAGCTCATTGCTATCGCAAAGCGTTCGGGTGCGGATGCCATCCACCCCGGCTACGGCTTCCTGTCCGAACGCGCCGAGTTCGCGCAAGCCGTGCTCGACGCCGGACTGACCTGGATCGGTCCCGATCCGCAGGTCATCGAAGCACTGGGAGACAAGGTCGAGGCACGCCGTATCGCGACCAGCGTCGGCGCGCCGCTCGTTGCTGGTAGCGACGGACCGGTAGAAACCGCGGCGGAAGTCATCGCCTTTGCGGAAGAGCATGGCCTGCCGGTTGCCATCAAGGCTGCCCATGGCGGCGGCGGGCGCGGCTTGAAGGTTGCCTGGAAAATGGAAGAGATCGCCGATCTCTATGAGTCCGCCGTCAGAGAAGCGACCGCCGCTTTCGGTCGTGGCGAATGTTTCCTCGAACGCTTTCTCGACCGGCCGCGCCATATCGAGGCGCAGGTTCTGGCAGACAAGCACGGCAACGTGCTGGTGCTGGGTACCCGCGACTGCTCGCTGCAGCGCCGTAATCAGAAGCTGATCGAAGAAGCTCCTGCCCCCTTCCTCTCGGACGAGCAACGGCAAAAAATACACGCTTCCGCCAAGGCGATCTGTGCCGCCGCGGGCTATAGCGGTGCCGGCACGGTGGAGTTTCTGCTGGGCGTGGATGGGACGATTTCGTTTCTCGAGGTCAATACCCGCCTTCAGGTCGAACACCCCGTCACCGAGGAAACCACTGGCATCGATCTGGTGATCGAACAGTTCCGCATTGCCGAAGGCAAGACGCTTCGCGTTACGGAGACGCCGGAGCCTCGCGGTCATTCGATGGAGTTCCGTATCAATGCCGAAGATCCCGGCCGCGGCTTCCTGCCAACGCCGGGAACGATCACGCTTTTCGATCCGCCATCCGGCCCCGGCATTCGTCTCGATAGCGGCGTCGTCAGTGGGTCGAGCATTCCTGGCGTATTCGATTCCCTGATGGCGAAGCTGATCGTCACCGGTGAAAGCCGCCAGCAGGTGCTGCAACGCGCCCGCCGTGCGTTGAAGGAATTCCAGATCGAAGGCGTGGCAACGGTCCTGCCTTTCCATCGCGCGGCTCTGGAGACGGGAGACTTTAGCGGGGAGGACGACTTCAAGGTTCACACCCGCTGGATCGAGACCGATTTCGCCGCTATGCCGGATGCGATGGAGCGCCCTGCCCAAGCAGACGACCCATCCATTCACCGCACCTATCTGGAGATCGATGGCAAGCGCGTTTCGGTCGGCCTGCCTAGCCTTCTGCTCTCTGCTCTGGGTAGCGTCGGCGGCGGAGCACCGGCAGCGGCCAATGGCACAGCCGCCAAGAAGGAAGGCGAGATTGCCGCGCCTGTCTCCGGCACGCTGCAATCCTTCAAGGTCGAAGATGGCCAGACCGTCTCTGAGGGCGATCTGATTGCTGTCATGGAAGCCATGAAAATGGAAACCCAGATCCTCGCCACCAAAGGCGGTACGATCCGTCTTCTGGTCAAGGAAGGCGATTATCTGCACGCGGGTACCGCATTGATGATAATTGATTGATCGGTCTTTGAGAACAGACGAGAGCCGCGCATTTCGCTGGTGATGGCGCCCCTGATTGGGCGTCACCACAAGTTTCAGGGTTTCTACTAACGGAACACACCTGCTGCTTTGAGGTTAGCTCATGAACCAATGGAGGTTCCCATGAGCTCTGAAAAAGACATCAACAAGATCCACGCGGATGCAAAGCCGCAATTTGCACCGGGCAAAAAGACTTCGGACAATAATGGCGTTGCAAGCGCAAAACCCACCGTCATCACCGGTTCCGACGACGCGACGGCCAACAAGCTGCCGCCGGGCACGAAGAAACCCGACAAGGATTGGGACGTGAATTACGACGAGCGCGACATGAATGAGGGCGACTTTCGAGGGTAACATTTGAGGCTCTGAGCGCCTAACCTCGAGCCTAAAATTTCGTGCCAATAATTGCAGGTCTCCGTCAGATGATCGTGTTCCGCTGCCAACCAATGAAGCCTCTCTTAGAGAGTCGTTTAAGTTTTTGGCATAAACTCTTGCGCTCAACAGGCGCCAGCCGGCGGCAAGGGCTGATCGATGCGGAAAAGAGAGCCGGACGACCTCTATAAGGCACTTGTTGCCCAACTGGCCTATACTGTGACCCCGACGACCGTCATGGGTTTCACCCTTGTCGTCATCGGATATTTCGCCGCGACAAGCTTGCACGACACCGGGATTTTTGCCGCTATGGTGTGCGGTGGCCTGGCGTCCTTCGCCAAGGTATGCGTCATGCTGTGTCACCGGCATTGGACCAATACCGGGCGTCCGCCTTCTCTGGCACCGAAAGACTGGGAGCTGGCGCACGCAATTCTGACCTTCCTCGTCGCCGCGTCGGTGGGCGCGATTTCCGCGCTGATATTCCGGTCCTCCGATTTCTCCCTGCACGTTTTAGCGACGGCCCTGCTCTTCGGTTATTCCGCCGGCGTCGCGAGCCGCATGTCCGTTCGACCTCTCATATCGGCAACCGCAATTAGCATAGCTGCCGTTCCAACAACGATATCTGCCGCTTTCGCTGGGGACACGGCGCACTGTTTGCTGGCGACGATGTTTGCGGTCTTCCTGCTCGCGGCGATGCAGAGCGTGTGGCATGTCTATCGAACGGCGTCACAGCAGATCCTGTTGCGGCTTGAGATGGAGCGCCTTGCGCGCGTCGACCCTTTGACCGGTCTTGCCAATCGCATCGCACTTCGCGAAGGCTTCGCCCGCAGCCCCCACACGGTGGGTCCCATGATTGCAGTTCACTGTCTAGATCTGGATGGCTTCAAGGCGATCAACGATCGTCTCGGGCATTCCGCTGGAGATGACTTGCTGATCGCCATAGGCGTCCGGCTTCGAGGTCTGATCGCGCCACATGACATTGCCGCTCGCGTTGGCGGCGATGAGTTCGTCGTCGTTCAGACGCAGATTCAAAACACGCAGGATGTCGAGCAAACTGCGCATGACGTATTCCAGTCATTGACGACGCCTTTTGATATTTTCGACGAAGCTGTCCGCGTGGGTGTCAGCCTCGGATACACGGTCCGACCGGCAAAAGATGCGGAGTTCAGCACGATGATACGCCTGGCGGATGCTGCTTCCTATCGGGCGAAGCGCAATGGCGGTGGGGTTGAGAGAGAATTTCCCTCCTTCCATCAAACATCTCCGGTCGCGGCTGACTAAGGCTGAAGCCTGGAATCGTTTGAGCCTCAAACCATCCGACGCGACCAGAATACCCTCGTCCCGCTCATGGTGGAACTTTCGCGCCAGTCTCGAATTTAAGAAACATGGCACATACTGCGAAAACCACGGATCCACAGCATCAACAGCCCGACATTCGCGACAGGCTGATCGTGGCGCTTTATGCGCAGTTGAAGGCCGAGCGAGAGACGCGTGAGGCGATGGAGTGGTTGGCGCGGCACGGCGGGCTTTCGCCGGATGTGATGGAGGCCATGGCGTCCGACCCCGTTCCGGTGTTTTCGCAGGAAGATGTCGTCGCCGTCGAGCGGATTATCGATCGTGAGCGTTCCAGTCAAAGTTAGAGCGTAAAAGGAGGCTGGCGATGGCGCCGAGAGCCGTGTGGAGAGGCAGTATCAAATTCGCTGATTTTCAGTGTGATGTCGGACTCTACACAGCCATCTCATCCTCGGAAAAAATCTCCTTCAACATCATCAATCGAAAGACCGGCAACCGCGTCGAGCGCCAGTATCTGGATAGCGAGACCGGCGACAAGGTTGAGCGCGAGCAGCAGGTCAAGGGCTATGAGCTGGAGAATGGCGACCACATCGTCATTGAAGGCGACGAGCTGTCGGAGTTGATGCCGGACGGCAACAAGGTCATCCGGGTTAAAAACTTCCTCGAATGCGACGAGATCGACAAGCTTTATTTCGACAAGCCCTATTATCTTTCACCCTCGACAGACGAAGACCGAGAAGCGCTTTCACTCTTGGCGCGGACACTGAAAGAGCGCCAAGTGGCAGCGCTCGCAGAAGCAATTCTCTTTCGTCGCAACAGAATGCTGTTGATCCGGCCCGACGGTGACGCCGTGATCGCCACGACATTGAACTATGATTACGAGGTGCGCTCGCAAGCTGCCGCCTTCAAATCCGTCCCCGACATCGAGTTCGACGACGAGATGCTGGAACTGGCAGGACACATCATCAAGAAGCGAGCCGGCAAGTTCGATCCGTCGCGCTACAGCGACCGCTACAATGATGCGCTGACGGAACTGGTGCAGGCGAAGATCGAAGGCAAGACGATCAAGAAGCGCGAGCCTGAAAAGCGTGACAACGTCATCGACCTGAAGGAGGCCTTGCGCCAGAGCGCTGGTGTCTCCGAGCAAAAGGCGGCCAAAACTAAGTCGTCTGGCACCGCCAAACGCAAGAAGGCAAGTTGATCCATGGGCCTTCAAACCTATAACCAGAAGCGCAAGTTCGATAAGACACCGGAGCCGAAGGGCGAAGCAACGGCGACATCCGGCAACAGTTTCGTGGTGCAGAAACATGATGCGCGGCGGCTGCATTATGATTTCCGCCTGGAAATGGATGGCGTACTGAAAAGCTGGGCCGTGACCAAAGGCCCGAGCCTCGATCCGAATGAGAAACGACTAGCCGTCCATGTCGAGGACCATCCGCTAAACTATGCCGACTTCGAAGGTATCATTCCCCAAGGCCAATATGGCGGCGGCACAGTCATCGTTTGGGATCGTGGCACGTGGTCTCCTATCGGCGACCCGAAAAAGGCCTATCGCAAGGGTCACATGGAATTCGAACTCGACGGCGAGAAGCTGAAAGGCCGCTGGCATCTGGTGCGGATGAAAGGCAGGCCTGAGGAAAAGCGGGAAAACTGGCTGCTGATCAAGGCACATGACGAGGAAGCCAACGAAACCATCGACGTGATCGAGGACGCTGCCAACTCCGTCAAGACGGGGCGAAGCATCGAGCAGGTGGCAAAGAACCCTGAGGACACCTGGAATTCGAAAGGCGTCTCGTCCAAGCCCAAAAGCGCGAAGACAACCGGAAAGCAGGTGCATGATTTTCCCAAGGGAAGTCGTAAAGCGGCGATGCCCACTTTCATCAAACCGGCTTTGGCGACGTTGAAGAACAACGCACCGGAAGGATCGCGCTGGCTGCATGAGATCAAGTTCGATGGCTATCGACTGCAAGCAAGGATCCAGAAGGGCAAAGTCGTTCTTCTCACCCGCAGCGGCCTGGACTGGACCGAAAAATTTGGAGAGGCCATCAACCGATCGCTTGCCGCACTGCCGGTGGAAGCCGCCATCTTAGACGGCGAACTGGTCGTCGAAAAGGAAAGCGGTGTTTCCGACTTCTCGGCACTTCAGGCTGATCTCAGCGAGGGTCGGCAGGATCGTTTCCGCTATTACGTCTTCGACCTGCTCTATCTCGATGGCCGGGACCTGCAGCAGGCTATACTCGTTGATCGTAAAGCGTTGCTGGAAAAACTGCTGCCCTCCGACGACCCTGTGCTGCGCTACAGCGCCCATTTTCAGGAGGACGGCGAAAAAGTTCTCCAGCATGCCTGCACGCTTGGACTGGAAGGCGTGATCTCCAAGGTTGCCGATTCTCCTTACGTCTCCGGTCGCAAGGGGCAGTGGATCAAGTCCAAATGCAGCAGCGGCCAGGAGCTTATCATCGGTGGCTACACGCTCTCATCGTCATCGGACCAGGCCATCGGCTCTCTGGCACTCGGCGTCTACGAGAATGGCAAGCTTCGACATGTCGGCCGAGTAGGGACAGGTTTTACCGGCGAGACCGCAGAAATGATCTTCGACAGGCTGAGACCCCTTACTCAGACAGAAAGTCCCTTCTCACAGAAGCTGACGGCGCTTGCCCGCCGCGATCTTCACTACGTGAAGCCTGAGCTTGTCGCGGAGGTCGAGTTTCGAGGCTGGTCCGGTGATGGTAATCTCCGCCATGCCTCATTCAAAGGCCTGCGGGAAGACAAGGCGTCCAAGGAGATCAGCCGGGAGATGGCAGAGGTGGCGAAGCCCGACACAAATGATGCGGCAGAAATGCCGCAAACCAAGATCAAGTTCACCCATCCAGAGCGCGTCTATTGGCCGGATCAGAAGATCACCAAGGCGGATCTAGCGGACTATTATGCACAGGTTTGGGAGCATATCGCACCCTACGTGACGAGCCGCGCGCTCTCCCTGCTGCGTTGCCCGGAAGGGATCGACGGACAGAAATTCTTCCAGAAGCATCCATGGAGCGGGATGAACAAGGCGATCGGCGCCATCAAGGACCCGAAGGACAGATCGGGCGAGCCCCTAGTCGTGATCAACGATTTCGACGGCATGATGGCGCTCGTTCAATCCGCCGTGCTGGAAATACATCCCTGGGGTTCGACCACCAAGGCCTGGGAAAAACCGGATCTGATCACGATGGACCTCGATCCGGGTGAAGACGTCGAGTGGAGCGCTGTCGTCGAAGCCGCGCTCGACCTCAAATCCCGGCTGGAAGCTGTGGGACTTGCCGCCTTCGTCAAGACCTCTGGAGGCAAGGGCCTGCATGTCGTCACGCCACTGGAGCCAAAAGCCGGTTGGGCGAAGGTAAAGAGCTTTGCGAAGAAACTCGCGACCGACATGGGCAAAGATGAGCCGGATAAATATCTGGCTGTCGCAACCAAGGCCAAGCGCAATGGTCGCATCTTTGTCGATTATTTGCGTAATGGGCGAGGAAGCACGGCTGTCGCGCCCTACTCCACCCGTGCCAGAAACGGCGCGACTGTTTCCATGCCGCTCGAATGGTCGGAATTGTCCAAGATAAAAGGTCCGGCGGAGTTTACGGTGAAGAACACACCAGCGTATGTGAAGGCGAGGAAGTCCGCCCCATGGGCGGACTTCTGGACATCCGCCAAGCCGCTTCCCGGCTGAGGGGCGTGGCGCGCCGAGGCCCGTTCCAACGCATCGTACGACCCCCTCTTTCGGATTGTCTATCTTAGATGCCAGCGCTCGCGGGGCCATTTCGTCGGCTTTAGAAGCTCATGCGTGCCGCTTATTCTTCGGCTTCGCCCGCACGCATTTGCTTCTTGTTTGCCTCAGGTACCGATCAATAATTCTGCAAGGCAAGCGTTACGCGTGGAGCGCGCGTTGAACGACAAATGTGTCGGTGTGTTGCACGAACTTCACAAACTTGTGGTCCCGCACTGTCCAGACATGCACAAACGGGGCGCGGAAGCTTTTGTTCGTTGCTTTGTATGTTCCGCTGTAATGACCAAGCGCTACGACCGTGTCTCCTTCAGCGACGAATTGCTCTGGAATGGCCTGGTAACCCTCCCATTCCGTCGCGAGCTTGACGAAAACGGCTTCAACGACAGCGTCGGGACCGATGAAGGTCCCAGCATAGGGATAGCCCTCGGCCTCCGTCCACTCAATGTCCGCCGCCATTGTAGAAAGCACTGCCGGCAGGTCGCCGGTGGCAAAACCTGAATAGAGACGCTTGGCAAGGGCACGATTTTGTTCGATATCGCTCATGTTCGTTCCTGAAAACTGGGCTATGGAAATGGTCGTTGTTGAAAAATGCTTCGGGTGTGCATCGTAACGCTTTAGGTCAAAAATCGCTTCCGATCACGACGCCCCTCTGCTCAGTGCCAAGCGACATCTGTTCATTCAACCGCTTCATCGCGGCGCGGGCGAATTGTACGCTTATTTCTGCAATGATGAGATGTTTTGCCCGGTAAAGGGTGCTACCGTCATTGCATGAAGCCGCTTCAATCGCCCATCAGCAGACTTGAGCTCGACCTGCACGGAATGTCTCCGGCAGAGCGTGTCGCTCTTTGGAAGGACACGATGCGAGCCGGCGGTGATGTCGAGATCATGGACGAAGGGAGCTTTACGGGAGCATTTGAGACTCGAGCTCTTGGGGACTTGCGTTGGACGCGGACCAGTTCGAGAACGTTTCGCTTCTCGCGAGGGAAGGATCGGACGCAGAAAGTTCCGGTCGAGCATGTCATGGTCAATGTCGTGGCGCGCGGTCGCGTTCATGGTCGCATCGGCAGGAGAACCATATCGCTCGCCGCTGGCGATGTCGTCTTCTCCCGGCTCTCCAACCCGATGTATCTGATCGTCGAGGAGGCGACATGGCTGGCGCTCATCATCCCTATGAGCCTTCTTTCCATTGGGCTAAACTGGTCACCGCGCTTCGATGGATGCGTCTTCGGTGCCGGTACGGCTCAGGCCACGATGATCGGCGCTCTGCTGAATTCGCTGGACCAGATCGGCGAGACGCTGGAGGCGGCGGAGATCACCTGTCTGACCCGGGCCTCAATTGCAATCATCACCTCATGCCTTGGCCAGGCTCTGCCCTTCACCCGCACGTCAAAAAAAGACGTGACAGACCTACAGCCCTCCATCCGCCGATACATTGCCGACCACTTATCGGAATCTGACCTCGGACAAGAACGGCTCTGCCATGCATTCGGCCTGTCGCGAGCGCAGCTCTATCGTTCCATGAGGGGAACCAGCGATATCGCCAAGACGATCCGGCGGTTGCGATTATTTGCCATTCGCCGCGATATCCTCTCCGAGGAGTGTCAGGGCGAAACAATCCCAGCAATCGCAAGACGATGGGGATTGAGTGATGAACGAAACTTCCGGCGTGCCTTCGTCAACGAGTTCGGCTATCCGCCCTCTCGCTTGCGCAACTGGGGCAACAGTCTTGCTGACAGGGTCGGAGAAGGCACTCGCCTCGGCTTTGACCTGGAACAGTGGATGCTGGGAGGCCAGCCAGAGATGGATATCAAGGCGTCTTAGCGTGAATTTCAGGAACGTGACCCGTCGCTGGATTGTAAGCCATCGACAGCATGGGCCCAGAAATCGAAACCGATTTTCGCAAAACACGATGCCAGACGTCAGTAAGATAGAGCGTTCTTTGTCCGTCCAACAGGAGGCACCGCGCTTCAGTGCCGCGATCCTGCTTAGGATTGCAGGCTCTTTTTCAGCGCATCCATGATGTTGATGACATTGCCGCCCTGTTTCGCCGCAGCGGGCTGCTTCTTGCTCTTGGACTTCGGCGATTCCTTTGCTTTTGTCTTCAGCAGCTTCTGAACTTTTTTCTGCACCGTGTCTTGGACCAGCGACGGCTTCCAATTCGTCAACTGCTTGTCGATCTGCTTGTCCAGCGCCTCTTGCAGTTCCTGATCGACCTTCGTCTTTTGATCGATCGTATCGACAGCATCGCGTACCTCGTCGCCATAATGCAGCGTCCAGAGGATGATGCCTTTGCCGGAGGGCTCCAGCAGCACGGCGTGTTCGCGGCGATAGAGCACCAGCCGCGCAATGCCGACGACCTTGCTGGCCTTCATCGCTTCGCGAATGACGCTGAAGGCTTCAGCGCCGATCTTGTCTTCGGGTTTTAGAAAATGCGGACGATCGTACCAGATCCAGTCTATAGAGCCTGCGGGAACGAAGGTCTGAATATCGATGGTTCTGGTGCTTTCCAGAGCGACGGCGTCGATCTCGTCTTCCTCCAGAAGTACAAAGTCGCCGTCTTCCTTGGGAAAGCCCTTCACCTGATTTCTGTCCGCAACCGGACGATGGGTGACGCTGTCCACGTAGCGGCTCTCGACGCGATTGCCTGTCTCCCGATTGATGACGTGAAAGCGAATCTTGCCGCTCTGGGAAATGGCAGGTGTGAGCGAGACCTTTGCCGTGACCAGCGAGAGCCTCAGATGACCCTTCCAGAATGTCTGTCTCGGCATGGAAACTCCTTGAGGTGCGAGGCTCGGTTGCAGCAACCTTATCTAATCCTCTGAGGCGAGCTGAAGTTCCCAAGCGTCAGATCCAGCCATCTCCATTTTTGCGCAGCAAGGGTGTGGAGAAGGCCGCACGCACACGCGTCGGCCATCTGGGGTCCAGCTCTTCCAACGCGTCGCGCCAGCGTTCCGATTGCAGCATCGCCGCACCGATGACCACTGGCTCTATGCCGGAGGCTTGGAGCAGGGAGAGCCCGGCAACGATCGAAGTACCGCTGGAAATAACATCATCGATGAGCGCCACGCGCTGCCCTTGCAGAAGCGGCAACATGCGCGGATCGATATAAAGCCGCTTTTCCTGCTTCGTGGTGATGGACGACATCGGCACTGACAGCTCATCCAGATACCAGAATTTTCGGGACGTCCCGAGCGGCACATAGCGCGAGTGACCGAGGCGGCGGGCCACTTCACTCGCGAGCGTCAGTCCAAGTGTTGGCAGTCCGACCACCACATCCGGCTCAAAGGAAATCAGCTTGGCCGCCAGATCGTCTGCCAGAGCACCCAGCACCTCGAATGAGGCTTGGTTGATAATCAACGACGCCAACGCGTGCTCGCCATCTGCAAGCGGACGGATCGGCAGACGAAGCTGACGCCCATCATCCAGCGTGACCGGGTAAAAGCCGACCTTGGTCCCTTGCTCGGGAAAGCTGCCGGGCCCATGCAGATTTTGCCAGAACTCGTGAGGCTTCATCGCGCGTCCTTCCTCATCACTGTTTTTCGAACCATCGTCGAATTCCTGTTCAATGCCCTATTAAATCCAAAGCGCTTTTGCACTAGAAATGACGTCAATAGATGAGCCGTGCCCACGGCTTCCATGCAGATATCCCAAGGACTACCCTTATGACCGCCTCGACCATGACCGCCGACGAGTTTTCCTTTCTGACGGCGCTGCGTCGCGATCTGCATGCGCATCCGGAGCTCGGGTTCGAGGAAGAACGCACCAGCCAGATCGTCGCTTCTCTTCTGGAGGAGGCGGGCATCACCGTCCATCGCGGCCTCGGGGTCACAGGAATCGTTGGAACGCTTCAAGTGGGAAACGGCACACGCAGCATCGGGCTGCGCGCAGATATGGATGCGCTCGCCATGCCGGAACTGGCGGAGAGGCCTTATAAGTCGATCACACCCGGAAAGATGCATGCCTGCGGCCATGACGGCCACACCGTCATGCTGCTGGGTGCTGCCCGGGCGCTGGCCAATGCCAGAAACTTTTCCGGCACCGTGCACTTCATTTTTCAGCCTGCGGAAGAGGGCCGTGGCGGCGCAAAGAAGATGGTCGAAGACGGGCTCTTCGAGCGTTTCCCCTGCGATGCGGTTTACGGTCTCCATAATATGCCGGGTCTCGATACGGACGAAATGGTCGTGGTGGAAGGACCGCAGCTTGCCTCTTCCGATAGCTGGCGGGTTATTTTCAAGGGCGTCGGTACCCATGGGGCAAAGCCGCATCTTGGTCGCGATCCGATCACCGCTTCGGCAAGCTTTCTCTCCTCGCTGCAAAGCATCGTCGGACGCGTCATCGATCCGCTGCAACCCGCCGTCGTCAGTGCCTGTTCGCTTCAGGCGGGAGACCCGAACGCCCTGAATGTCATTCCCGATCTCGTGCATATTGGAGGGACGGCGCGGGCCTACGCCCCGCACGTGCGGGATCAGTTGGAGGAAGAAATCGGCCGTCTGGCAAAGGGTACGGCGTCGATGTTCGGGATCGAGTCGCGTTACGAATTCATCCGCCGCATCCCGCCAGTCGTCAACAATGCCGATGCGACAGAGCGGGCGCTGAAGGCGGCGCGCGGTGTCTTTGGCACGAAAGTCCGGACGGCCTTTCCGCCTTCCACCGCTGGCGACGACTTCGCCTTCTTTGCCGGCGAAGCACCCGGCTGCTATGTCTGGCTGGGCAACGGCCCTGCGGTGGACGGGGCGCTGCACCACAACACCTCCTATGACTTCAACGATGACGCGATTGCCTCCGGTGTCGCCTTCTGGAAGACGCTGGTGGAGCAGGAACTGTCGGCGGAATAGCCCCGCTTACGAAAGAACCTCAAGCACCGGCGTTTCCAGCACCGTGTGCGTCAGCACATCGGCGATGCCCATGTCGGTCTGGTGTGGGCCGATGTTGCAGGCAAGCGTGGCGCCGAAGCAGGCCTTGAAGACGAGGTAGGGCGGCTGCCATTCCACGACCTTGCCGACGGCTTCGCGCACGACTTCAAAGCCTGTCGCAACCTCTGTCAGTGACGCATCGGATACGAGGCCGGAAAGCGGGAGAGGCAACAGGGCTGTGACTTTTCCGCCTGAGACTACGGCCATTCCGCCGCCAGCCTTGATCACCGCGTTAGCGGCGAGCGCCATATCCGCCTCGTTGCCGCCAAAGACGGTCAGGTTGTGGCTGTCGTGGGAGACGGTGGTGGCGAAGGCGCCGTTCCACTTTCCCCAACCGGTCAAGAAGCCAGTCCGCGTGACAGGCTCCGCCTTACCGTGCCGATGCGTCACCGAGATCATCGTCGTTCCGTCAGGAGGCACGACAAAACCGTCGACCACGTCGGCCTTGATTTCTCCCCACTGTGTGAAGCGGGGCCTGTCGATGGTGGCGAGCCGCACGCGTTTGCCGCTGCTTTTCACCCGGAAATCCTCGGACGAGCGGAGCGGCAGCTTCATGGAGTCTCTCAAAGGCGCTGCGTCGATTTCAGGAATCTCCACGATCAGTCGACCTCGTTCGGCAACGGGCGTTCCACTGACCAAAACATGGCGGGCGGAGAACTGCGCAAGATCGTCGAAAACCACGATATCCGCCCTTCGACCGGCGGCGATCAGGCCGAGATCATTGCGCTGAAGGCGTGCTGCAGCATTGAGGGTCGCGGCCTGCAATGCCCATTGCGGACGAAGGCCATAGCGCACCAGTCGACGCACCAGATCGTCCAGCCCGCCACCCTTTAGCAGATCGTCAGGGAAGACGTCGTCGGTGCAAAGCGTTAGTGTCGGCGGCAGATGGCCGAGCCTGTTCAACGCATCGACGAATTCCGGCAGCAGATGATCGTGGGAGCCGCGCAGTTCGATGGTCAACCCGGCGCGCAGCTTCGCCATCAGGTCTTCCGCCGAGGTCAGTTCGTGGTCGGAGGTGATACCGGCTGCCATAAACGCGTTGAGATCGGCACCTTCCAGCCCACGCGCATGGCCGCAGATCAGCTTATCCGCATGCAGCCCTTCCTGAAGAATGGCGCTCATGCGCGGGTCGCGCTCGATGACGCCGCGCATATTCATGACTTCGGCAACACCGCCGACTTCCGGCCAGAAGAGAATTTCGGCAAGCACCGTCGCATCGAAATCAGCACCCGCCCGTTCAAGCCCCGGCGCCGACGGTACGCAGGAAGGCGCAAGCAAGATTGTTCGCAGCGGCAGGTTGCGACTTGCCCGCGATGCCCAGGACATACCCTCAAGGCCGTGGACATTGGCAAACTCATGCGGATCCCACACAACGGTTGTCACGCCTTTGGCCACGACGGCAGCCGCGTAAGATGCAGGCGTGACCATGGAGCTTTCGATATGCATATGCGTATCGATCAATCCCGGCGCGACATAGCCGCCTGCGGCGTCCAGGACTTGGGCTGCGTCCTGTCTTGAACCGGAGCGATGCACGCTTGCGATCAGTGGGCCGACGAGTCCGATATCGGCAGGACGCAGTTCGCCCGTCACCACATCCACCAAGGTGCCGCCGGAAATCAGGACGTCGAACGGGGCATCGCCTCTCGCAGCAGCGACGGCGCGCGTGCGAAGCGCGGCATCGTTCATCCCGTCACGATCGGCAATGATCGGCTTTTCGCTCATCGACTTGCCTCTTCTGCGAGCGCGCCAAGGATGATCTTGCGTGCGTGTTCAGCATCGATGTTCTCGGCATAATGGGCATTGAAGCGATCGGCATGGGCGAGCCGCGCTTCCACGACCGTTCGCCCGCGCGTGAGACCGCCCCGCAGTTCGACATCGATGCGAGCCGCTTTCCATGTGACGCTCTCAGGATCAACGACGGCAACCGCCGCGCAAGGATCGTAAAGCGCCATCGCGTCGCGTCCTCGGCTGACGGCAATGTTGATGAAGCCTTCCAGCATATCGGCCACCAGCGCCGCGTTCTTGCCGCCCGCTTGACGGATGGGCGCCACATCCGCGAGAGAGGCGGTGACTTTGCGGCAGAAGTCGAGATCGACCATGCGCAGCGGAAGCTCATGGGCAAGGACGATGGCCGCGGCTTCAGGATCGGCGAAGGCGTTGAATTCGGCAGAGGCCGTATGATTGCCAAGCGTGACGCCGCCGCCCATCCAGGTCAGTTCGGTGATGCGACCGGCAAGATCGGGTCGGGCGAGGCAGAGAGCCGCAATGTTGGTGAGAGGGCCAAGTGCGAGAATTTTCTTATCCCCTGCCCCATCCGCCAACCACCGGCAGAGGGCCTCGAAGGCATTCGACGCGGGCAGATCGCCCCATGCCGGAAGCGTTGCTCCCACCGTTGGTATACCCGTTTCACCCAGGATACGTTGCGCAGTCTCGATCTCCCCGAGCACGGGGCTTGCCCGTCCGGCATGGATCGGAAAGCGCCATGAGAAGGCCAAGGCCGCACCCGCGGCATTGTTTTTTACCTGATCGAGCTGCGCATTGCCGAAGACCAGAGACACGCCATCGATGACCTGACCGGACGCTCTCACCACCAGAATGGCAGCGATATCGTCGAAACCCATATCGGTATCGATCCACACCCCCATCTTAGTTGAACACCTGGAGAGATGCCGCCTTTTCGACGGGCAGATCGAAGGGCAGCGTGGCGCCGATCTCATAGGACGGCAGGCTCGCATCCACCTCGGCCTTGATGGCGCCGAGCGTGCTGTCGAGCAGATATTCCCGTGTATTGCCCGCAAAAGACGTGCCGCGCACGGTCCCCTCGAAAGGACCTGAACCGAGGGTTACCATGCGCGGCCTCCATGCCAGTCCCGCCGTACTCGGAACCTGGCCAGAAAGCGTTATGCGTCCTGCCTCCGTCTTCAGCTCTGCACCTTCCAGACGGAAGATGTTTTCAAAGCCGACAAAGTCGGCGACGAAGGCGGAGACAGGCGCATTATAAATCTCTTCCGGCGTACCGATCTGCTCAATCGCACCGTTTTTCATCACAACTATGCGATCAGCCAGCGCCAAGGCTTCGACCTGATCATGGGTGACAAAGATCATCGTCACACCGGTCGCCTTCTGCACCCGCTGCAACTCGGTGCGCATCTCCAGCCGGAGCCGGGCGTCGAGGTTGGAGAGAGGCTCATCAAGCAGAAGAACCTTCGGGTCCATGACCATGGAGCGCGCAAGCGCCACGCGCTGCTGCTGGCCGCCCGAAAGTTCTGCGGGCTTGCGCGAGGCGAAGGTGGAGAGACCGACGGATTTAAGACCGGACGCCACTTTTGCATCGAGCTCTGTGCCGGTTATGCCCTTGAGCCGCAGACCGAAGGCAACGTTCTCATAAACTGTCAGATGCGGAAAAAGCGCATAGGACTGGAAGACGAGACCAACGGCACGCTTGTTGGCGGAGACACGGGTGATATCGGCACCATCCAGATCGATACGGCCGCCTGCAATCGGCATCAACCCCGCAATCGCACGCATCGTCGTGGTCTTGCCGCAGCCGGACGGTCCAAGCAGCGCGAGAAGCTCGCCTTTACGGATATCGAGGTTGAGCTTGTCGACGGCCATGGTGGCACCATAGGCGAGCGAAAGATTTTGAAGAGACAGATACTGAGCGTCAGACATAGCGGGAGAACCCCAGGAAACGTTCGGCCAGGAAAACAATGCCGATGGAAAGTAAAGCAAGAAGCGAGGACAGTGCGGCGACGGACGGATCGAAGACGATTTCCATATAGCCCAACATATCGATCGGCAGCGTGCGAACACCAGGGCCCGACAGGAAGAGCGAGACGGGCACCTGATTGAAGCTGGTGACGAAGCCGAGAATGAAGGCCGACAGGATGCCGCCGCGAATATTCGGCAATACGACCCGGAAGAAGGCGCCAAGCCGCGACGAGCCGAGCAGCACCGCCGCCTCTTCGATATCCGAGCGCAGATTGGTGAGGCTCGCCGAGACCACACGCACCGCATAGGGCAGGATCAGCGCTGTATGCGCGAGGAAGAGTGCCAGCGTGATGCCGATGCCGAAGGGAACGACAAAGTAGCGGAGTAGCGCCAAACCGACGATGATGCCGGGCACGATGATCGGTGCTGAAACAATGGTCCGGATCGTTTCGGAAAACGGCAGCTTGTAGCGCGACATCGCGTAAGCCGCCGGTATGCCCAGCAGCAGGGCTGCGAAGGTGCCGCCGATGGCAAGAAACATCGACATGGCGAAGCTGTCACGGAAGCTTTCCACCGTGAAGACCTTGGCGATCCATTTCAGCGAAAAGCCCTGTGGGGGGAAAGCGAGCGTGTCGCCGGCCGAAAATGAGGCGGCGACGATGATCAAAAACGGTCCGATCAGAAAGCCGATAACCAGCATCAACGTTAGGGGAATGAAGAGATTGCGGGTCATTTCCTGTTCCTTGCCGTTGCGATGCGCTTGAGCAGGATATTGGCCGCAAAGCTCATGACGATCAGAATGAAGGCGATGACGCTCGCGGCAACGAAATTGTTGGAGACCGTCACCTGCTGATAGAGCAGTGTTTCCAGCATCAGCACCTTCGAGCCACCGAGAATGGCGGGCGTGATATAAGCGGTGAGCGAGCCGGTGAAGACCAGCGTGCCGCCGACAACGAGGCCTTCCTTCGTCAGGGGAATGATGACCTTCCAGAAGACCTGGAACCAGTTAGCACCGAGAACCCGCGAGGCGGCCACCACATCGCGCGGCATGTTTTCCAGCGCGCTGATCAGCGAAATGATCATCAAGGGCAGGAAGAGCTGCAAAAGGCCGATAAAAACGGCTGTTTCGCTGAAGAGGATGCGGATCGGGCTATCCGTCAGCCCAAGAAACGTCAGCGCTTCATTAACGATACCGGTACGGCCCAGAATGACGATCCAGGCATAGGTGCGCGCCACCGGCGAAATCATCAGCGGCAGGATGACCAGATTGATCATGTGCCCCTTGGAGCCCGGCGGTAGACTGACGATGGCGAAGGCTGCGGCGTAACCGATGACGGCGGAAACGACCGTGACGAGCGCACCGAGCTTCAGCGTGCGCAAAAACACCGCCTGGTTCAGCGGGTCGGAAAAGAAGGTCGTGTAAGCCTGCAGCGTCCACCCGTCGGCGGTGCGAAAGCCTTCCGAGAGGAGGATGAAGACCGGCACGAGAAAGACCGCCGCCGCGAAGATTGCGGCGGGCAAGGCGAGCGCCAGAGCCTCGGTCCGATTTTGAAACATGGCGGTCTATCCTTCGAAAGGCTGGTCCATCACAGATGCGACGTCATCCTCGACGGTTGGGTTCGAGGATGACGCTGGACGCAAGGTTACTGCCCAACCTTGGCGTTCCATTCCGATAGCCACTTGTCGCGGTTGTCGAGCGCGACAGCGGACGGGATGAGCTGCAGGCTCTTCACGGTTTCTTCGCCATAGGTGATGTTGTTCGCCACCTGTTCGGAAACCTTCACCTCCTTGTTGGTGGGGCTATCCACCAGCTTATCGGCAAGCGCCTTCTGAACATCGGTCGAGAGCCAGAAATCCATGAATTGAAGTGCGAGATCCTCGTTTTTCGTCCCCTTCGGGACGACAAGCACGTTCATGCCGCCGGTCTGGCCTTCCTTGGGTGTCGCCCATGCGAGCGGCAGATCGAGCTTGGTGAAAGGCGCCCAGGAGAAGCGACCGATGGGTGCGGCCCAGATTTCTTCCTGCTGCATCAGCTGCACCAGCTGCGAGGACTTCACATAGAAGGTGACGATATCGTCCTTCTTGGCACCGACAGCCGCGATCGGAGCAGCGAGATCAGGCGTATCCTTGCCCATCGCCTTGCCGAGCATGTAGAGCGCCGGAGGACCCTGGTTCGTAGTGACGTTCGGGAAAGCGATGTGATCGACGATACCGTCCTTCAGGAGATCGCCCCAGCTGTCGATCTTCATCTTGTCGGTTCGATAGACAATAGACGTCGCATAGAGGTTGACGCCAACGCTCATACCGTCGCCATTCGGATCCTTGGCAATGTCGTAGAGCTTCTCGATATTCGGCACCTTGGCCGTATCGATCTTCTGGATCAGGTCCTTGCGGGCGGCGGAAAGCGCATCCGCCATGGAGACAATCGCAAGATCGACAACCGGGTTGGCCTTGTTGGCCTCCATCTTCGCCAGGCGCTCAACGCTGTTGCCGGTTTCGACAACCAGCTTGCAGCCGCATTTCTGCTCGAAGGGGGTGTAGACGAGCTCCCTGAACTCGTCCTGCGCGAAGGCATAGACAGAGATCGTCAGGGTCTTGTCCTGGGCCTGTGCGGCCCCGAACGACAGCATCAGCGCCGTGCTAGATGCCAGAATGATCTTTTTCATGGTGTGTGTTCTCCAGCTGTGAGGGTTTTTTCTTCAGTCTGCTTCTTATTGTTGGCGGCAGAGGAGCGACGAGTAACGAGCTCCATAGCCACTTTGGAAACATCCGCGACCACGCCGCCCGCTGCGGGCCGGTTGGCAGGGTCTTCGTCATCGATTGTGCGAACGAGAGCGGTTACCGCGACTTCCGCGATGCGTGCCATATCCATGCGAATGGTGGTGAGCGAGGGCGTGACCACGGACGCCCAGATGAGGTCGTCAAAGCCGGTGACACTGGCCTCATCCGGCACGGCAATCCCCTCGTCCTGAAGTTCGGTCAGAACCCGTAAGGCATGCAGATCGGATGCAGCGGCAAAGGCGGTGAACCCCTGGCGCACCTTGTCCGCCACACCGAGCCGGCAGCCCTCGCCATGTTGCTGTTCAAGCGACGCGATCCACAGCGTCTCCGTCCGGGCGGATGCGGTCAATCCGGCACGAATGCCACCGACGCGATCGTTCTGGACATTGGAATCCTGGTTTCTGGCAATGATGACGACATTGCTGTGTCCGAGCCCGGCGAGATGCCGACCGATCTGCATTCCACCATCCCAGTGGTCGGCGGCCACTGTATTGCCAGGTGTCGAGGGGGAATCGATCACCGCGACCGGGCAATCCACATCGGCAATCCGGGTTCCGCGGCGAGGGACGACGACCATGCCCTCGACGCCGCGTTCGACGAGCCGGGTGATCGCCTCGGTCTGCTTGGCAACCTCGCCATGAGAGTCGGCGATCAGAACGCCATAGCCGGCATCAGCCGCAGCCTTCTCGATGGCTTGAGCAATTTGAGGAAAGAGCGGATTGCCGATATCTGGAAGCACGAGCCCCAGCACACCACTGCGCCCCGTGCGAAGAGCGCGGGCAGCAGGACTGGGCACGTAACCAAGCTCCGCCGCCATCTTGCGAATGCGGTCACTAAGCTCCGCCGAAACACGTCCCTTGCCGGAAAGCGCGTTCGATACCGTCGCACTCGATACGCCGAGCGCGGCAGCAATTCCATGCAGATTTGCGGCAGGCTTTTGCAAAGCCATGATTCAACGCCCTTGCTTAAACGTTTAACCAAGCTAGTCGAAACTTTCCTCGATGTCGAGTCGTACCTGTCGTTTTTCATGTTTTGAACTGTGTGAGAGATCCTCGACGATCTTGGACAGTTCGACCCGTTGGTCCTCTGCCGGGCATGCCGGCCCTGTTTGACCACTGGAAACGCCAGGATCATTCTACAAAATTGATCAACAATAAAATCTTTTGGCTGTGGCTCGGGCAAACGCATTGCTACGTTTGACCTATCCGGGGAACAAGCGCTGAAAGGTGGAAACGATGACAGCGACAGTGACTTACATTCACGAGGAGCGGGAGAAGATCGCCCTTGAAGCCGCGGAGTTGAAAACGGCCATGCGCCAGGTGGCAGGCGGCGTCAGCATCATCACGGCTGGCCACGGTGCCCATCGCACGGGTGCGACCGTCACGTCCGCCACGGCGCTATCGATGGAGCCGCCGACGATGATCGTCAATATCAACCGATCGTCTTCGACATGGCCGGTCATCGCGCGCTTCAACCACTTCTGCGTCAACATCCTGTCCGGTGAACAGCAAGAGGTGGCGTCCCGCTTTGCCGGCATTGGCGGACTGAAGGGGGCAGAGCGCTATGAAGGGGCCGACTGGTTCGAACTGGAAAGCGGCGCTTCTGGCTTACACGGCGCGCTCGCGGTCATCGACTGTGCGGTCGAGGATGTCATGGAGCGTCACACACACGCCATCGTCATCGGCCGGGTGCTCTCCGTCACCCATGGCCAAGGACGACCGCTTCTCTATCACGCCGGACAATATCTTCAGGTCTAGTGTGACCGGGTTTGGCAGAGCAGGCGCATCAAGCGGTCTTGTTCACCTGCTCCTCGCCGGTATTGGCCGCAAACTGCTCAAGCGTCATCGTGTCGAGGACGGCTGCCATGGCATCCCGGACATCCGTCATCGACCGGCGCACCTGACAGGCTGCCGGATCGGAACAGTCCTCACAGGCTTCGAAGGCGGTACGGCTGGCGCAACGAATAGGGGCGAGCGGTCCGTCGAGTGCGCGGATGACCTGACCGATGTAAATATCGGATGCCGGTTTCGACAGCGCATAGCCGCCGCCCGGCCCTTTCTTGGAACGCAGCATGCCTTCATTGCGAAGCTCCAGCAAAATCGCGTCGAGAAACTTCTTCGGGATATTGTTGCGTGCGGCGATGTCGCTGACGAAGGCAGTCTGTCCCGTGTCGAGGCTCGCAAGATCGATCAAGGCTTTGAGACCGTATTTCCCTTTTTTCGTCAGCATCGGCGTCTTTCACATCCAGTAGGTCGCGTTTCGTCACCCGACATACGTTGCGGCACATGAACTTTCAATGAATTCCATGAAAATTATCGAATAGAACCTCTCCAATGATGGAGAGGTTCTATTGGAGATAGATTGCTTAGCCGCCCTGCGGGCCGCGGCTCGGCCGGGCATTTTGTACAGCTGCAAGGCCCCGGATCGCATCCGCATTGCCCGTTGCAGCAGAGGCCTCGAAGACCTGTACCGCTTCGCCGTAACGCTTCATATTGAGATAGGCGTAGCCGCGGATCACCATGAGATCAATGCGCTCCGTGGCATATCTCGCCCGCTGGTCCAGGAGGATGAGCGCTTCTTCATAATGCTTGCTCTCATAGGCTGCCAACGCACGGTCCGTCAGGATCGCCACTTGAAGCTCGGTCGCCTTCTGCCGGTCCATGGACGACTTCGTCGCAGAAACGGCGGCATTGTCCGTCAACCCCATGCGAAGATAGGCGAGGCTCTGACCATAGGCCGCATCGCTGCGAACCGACGGCTCGCCAACCTTGAGAGCAGCGGAGAAAGCTTTCACCGCTTCGGCTGGCCGGTTGGCCTCCATCAGGCACCAGCCCTGCTGAAGTGCATCCTGCGCAGAAAGCGATTCCGGATTGAGGTTCGCAGAGCAACGTCCGGACTGGCGTGCACCCCGAACGGCGCGCGCTTGGCGCGGCGGCGAAGGCTCGTAAGCGACCGCAGTCGCTTGCGGCGAGACCATGCGCGGCGCAGTCGCCACTGCACGAGATTGGGGCTGCGCGGGCGCAGGTGCCGTCACTGCGGGTGCGGCGGCGACAGCGCTTGATTGAGCCACAGGCCGGCCGACTTCCATGATGCGCTGCGATTGGGAACCCCATTGGCGCTGGAGACGACGAACCTCCGCGAGATTATTGAGGTCCTGGTAGGTCAGCGCCAGACCATAGGCTGATGGCTCATCCTCCGGCTTCCACTGCAATGCGGTGGAAAACCATTGCTGCGCCATCTGCGGCTGCTGGAAGGCGCGCGAATACCAGCCAAATTCCTGCGCCGTTGCTGCGTCCTTTTGTGCAACGGTTTCCGTTGCAATGCGCTGGAGAACGTCGGGATCCAGTGCGACAGGCGGATCGAGCGCCAGAAGGTTGGCTGCAGCGGCAAGATAGGTTGCGTGCGCGCCATCCGAAGAGCCACGCCACTTGAACATGATCTCTTCGGCCTCGCGGGGTTCTCCGCGCGCCACGAGCGCCAGCGCCAAGCCCTCAGATGCGGAGGCGGAATCCTCCACCTCCCTTGCGCGGCGGAACCACTTTTCCGCATCGTCCATCTTCTCACGCTCGACATTATACCAGCCGAGCAGGAGCGCGTCGCTTGCGAGCTTGTTGGTTTCCGCCAGCCGTTCCATTCGGGAGAGATAGGCAGGCGGTACATTGACCTTGGGGTCTTCTCCCGCCTTCGCCACGAATTGCCGCGCAAGATCGTCCTTGACGGGCTCAAACTCGAGCTGGCCATCCGGCCCAGGTTTTTCGCGCGACAGAAGGTCTTCCATCATGTCGAGCGGCAGAAGCGCGGAGGCCTTTTGCACGGTTGCGAGACGTTCAGCCGGATTTTGGCAGTTGCTCAGCACATAGCCATAGGCATCGCGCGCGCGCTCCGGTTTTTCCGTGCGAGCGAAGGCCTCAGCCACTCGCCACAGAACATCGACTTCGCTGCAGGTCAGCAGGCTTGGATTTTCAGCCGCCAAGCCGATCACGGCATTATATTGTTTCAGATCGGAGGCGTTCACAAGACGCTGGCGCGCCTCAGCGAGACCCAGCATTTCGGTGAGATTATCGGGTGGCTGCCATCCGGCTTCCGCAGCCTGGCGGTCGGCGATTGCCTTGCGCGCTTCCGAATAGCGACCAGCGGCATAAAGTTGCCAGATCCCCTCCAATTGCGGATCGCCGGTGGGCGCGGCAGCAGCAGGGTCGGCAGGCGGTGTCCAATTCGGGTAGAGCGCTTTCAGGCGCGCGATTTCGGCCTGGAGACGCGCGGTATCGCCGCGTGCGGCGAAATAGCGAAGCGCGCTTTCGTCGACCGCTGGTGGTACATCGCGGGCACCTGGCTGTGTAGGAGCTGGGTTTTGAGGCGCCTGCTGTGGAGTTCGCGGTGCTTGCGCAAGATCAGCCGAGGGAGCGGAGGAAGAACGCGGCTGTCTGTTCCCGAGAGAAAGCGGGCTAGCGCCCTTCTGCACTTCGGCATTGTTCATGCCGGCGGCAACAGCTTGTGTTCCAGCCGCTTGCATCGAGGCGGAATGAACGGCACTGATGTGACCTAGAAGCGCATCGCGCGACTGGAAGATGCCAGCGGCGCTCAATGCCAGGACGGCAGCGGACAGCAACAGTGGCTTCTTGTTCATAGGCACTCCTGATTCGCTTGCGCTACGAAAGACAAAGCCAAGAGATGCAACGTAGATGGATAATAAAGTGTTGACGCGTAGGTTTTCAGGTCCTGCGGAATAGGCTTTTTGCTGGCTTTACAGGCCAGAAGCGCGGGCATGATGCGGTAGCCCGCATCCGAGAGCACATCCTTCGCCGCACCCGACTTCAGA
>NZ_JAUTBL010000002.1:2902500-2986585 GCF_030819275.1 Agrobacterium larrymoorei
ATCTTCGATGAGCGTCCGAACGATATGCGCTTCGGACTTCCTAGCACGGAAGCGGAATGGGCGAAGCTCGAAGCCGCTCTTTCGGAACTTTAGATCTTCCGGTCAGCGTCAAAAAAATATGCTCGGGACACGCCCGAGCATAAAAAGGTCCGGGAGGAGAACTCGGAACCTCAGCCCTTGAAGGTATAAGCCTCAATGGACTCCGGCTTCATTTCGATGGAGAAGCCCGCCATCTTCGGCGGCATGTAAGCGGCGTTCTGGATATCGCACGGCTCGAAGAAGTGCTCGTGCAGGTGATCGACATACTCGATCACGCGGCCTTCCTTGGTACCGGACACCACCAGATAATCGATCATCGACAGATGCTGAACGTATTCGCACAGACCCACGCCACCGGCGTGCGGCCAAACGGGCAGATTGTATTTCGCGGCGATCAGCAGAACGGCAAGGACCTCGTTCAAACCGCCCATGCGGCAGCTATCGATCTGCACGACGTCAATCGCGCCCTCGGCGATGAACTGCTTGAACATGATGCGGTTCTGGCACATTTCACCGGTCGCGACCTTCACCGAACCAATGGCCTGGCGGATCTTGCGGTGACCGGCAACATCGTCCGGGCTCGTTGGCTCTTCGATGAAGAAGGGCTTGCAGAAGGCGAGCTTGTTGACCCACTCGATGGCCTGATCGACTTCCCAGACCTGATTGGCATCGATCATCAGATAGCGATCTGGACCGATAACCTCACGGGCGATGGTGAGGCGACGAATATCGTCCTCCAGATCGCGGCCAACCTTCATCTTCACGTGGTTGAAGCCGGCATCGATCGCTTCGTGGCAAAGGCGACGAAGCTTTTCGTCGCTATAACCGAGCCAACCGGCCGAAGTGGTGTAGCAGGCGTAGCCCTCGGATTTCAGGATATCGACGCGCTCCTTCTTGCCGGCTTCCGCCTTCTTCAGGATGGCGAGCGCATCCTCCCGCGTCAGAACGTCGGTCAGGTAGCGATAGTCGACGATATCGGCGATCTCTTCAGCGCTCATATCGGCCACGAACTGCCAGACAGGCTTGCCAGCCTGCTTGGCGAGCAGATCCCATACGGCGTTGACGACGGCGCCGGTGGCCAGATGCATCGCCCCCTTGTCGGGGCCGATCCAGCGCAGCTGGCTGTCGCTCGTCAGATGGCGCCAATATTTGCCGGGATTCTCGATGACGGTGGCGAGATCGGTTCCAACGACCAGATGACGCATCGCCTTGATTGCCATGCAGCAGATATCGTTGCCGCGGCCAATGGTGAAGGTCAGTCCATGACCCTTCAACGAAGGCTCATCCGTATCAAGAATGACGTAAGCCGCCGAGTAATCCGGATCTGGATTCATCGCATCCGAGCCATCGAGGCTCTGTGAGGTGGGGAAGCGCAGATCGAAAACGCGCAGGTCGGTAATCTTGGTCATGGCCGTTTACTCGCGGTCAGGGGTCATTGAATGAGGGAGGCTCGTCGGCATTTCAGGCCACTTCCACCATGCCTTTGATGACGCCGGCGCGCGGGTCAGTCAGGCTGGCAAAGTTGGCTGGCACTTCGGCGAGCGTCATGCGGTGGGTGATGAGAGCGTCCGGCACACGACCGGCACGCAGGGCTTGCAGCACCCGCTCGAAATCTTCCGGCGTTGCGTTGCGGCTGCCAAGCAATGTCGTCTCGCGTTTGTGGAATTCCGGGTCATTGAAGCTGATGTCGCTGGCAACGATGGAGACGAGGACATAAGCGCCGCCATGGCCGACGAAGGAGAAGCCGCGCTCCATGGCCTTTGGATTGCCGGTGGCATCGAAGACGACATCGAAGAAGTTTCCTTCGGTAATCTCGCTCAGACGATCCTTGTCGCCTTCGCCGAGCTGGACGATATTGGCGACGCCGAGATGATCGCGGCAGAAGGATAGCCGGTCTTCGCGGCTGTCGATCATCGTCACCGTCGCGCCATTCATCACGGCAAAGACCGCAACGGCCATGCCGATCGGACCGGCACCGACGATCAGCACATGCTGGTCCTTCTCGACCGCACCGCGACGCACCGCATGCGCCCCGATCGCCAGGAACTCCGTCATTGCGGCCTGATCGAGGGATAGCCCTTCTGCCTTCAGCACAAACTGCTGGGGCACGCTCAGATACTCCACCATGCCACCATCGCGATGCACGCCGAGTACGCCGATGTTACGGCAGCAATTGCTCTTGCCCTTCAGGCAGGCGCTGCAATGGCCGCAGGACATGTAGGGAATAATGGTGACAATATCGCCGGTCGAAAGGCTGCTGCCCTGCGGCGCTTCCTTGACCGTACCAGCCAACTCATGGCCCATGATCCGCGGATAGGAGAGGTAGGGCTGGTTGCCGGTGAAGATGTGCAAATCCGTGCCGCAGACACCGATGCGGCGAATACGGACCAGAACTTCATTCTCCGCTCGAGACGGCTTTGGCAGTTCCTTGGAAACGAGGAGACCGGGTTTGTCGCAGAAGATCGCCAGCATGAATCACCTGTCCGAAAGAGAATAAAAATCTATGGCGTTTCCGCCGAAAACCTTGGAGTGGTGCTCTTGCGGAACCACATCCCGGCAAAAGTCCAACCAGCCTTGATAGTCGCCAGCAAGGCGGATCACCGGCCAGTCGCTACCGAAAATCACCTTTTCCGGGCCGAAGAGCTCCAGGATCGTTTCAGCATAGGGCCGAACCGCTTCCGGCTTCTGATCTCCGCGCTCCACCAGAAGACCGGAGAGCTTGCAGTAAACATTGGGCAGGGCGGCGAGAGCGGCCATGTCGCTTCGCCAGTCGACATAATGGCCTGTCGCAATCTTGGGCTTTGCGCCATGATCGATGACGATCTTCAATGCCGGGTGACGGCTGGCAAAACGCAGCAGATAGGGCAGATGCGGCGGCAGAACCAGCGCATCGAAAACGAGGCCATTTTCCACCAGCGCTTCGACGGCAGGATCGAGTGCCGGATCGTCGATCCATTGCACGTCGGCAATGTCCTGCAACATCGGGCGCACGCCTTTCAGGGCGCGATGGGAGGCAAGTCGGGCGATTTGTTGCGGCGCATCCGCGGCCTTCATGTCCACCCAACCCACGACGCCCTTGATGAAGCTGTTGTCATCGGCAAGCGCCAGCATGAAATCCGTATCGGCAGCTTGTTCCATCGTCTGCACCAGCACGGTCCCGGAGACACCAGCCTTTTCCAGCAAGGGCTGAAGATCTACGGGCAAAAAATCCCGATAGATCGCCTCAAGCGAAGCCGGCGGCCATTGGCCCTGCCGGTCTTTCAGCAGCCAGAAATGCTGATGGGCATCGATGAGCATGGCGTCAGCCCTTTGCCCCTGGAACGGGTGAACCTTCGGCGATCAGACCGCGACGGTGCAACTCGGCCCAGAACGCGTCCGGAATCTCCTGCTCGAACCAGGCGATGTTGGAAGTCAGCTGCTCGGCATTGCGCGCGCCGGAAACGACGGTCACCGAGGCAGGGTGAGCCAGCGGGAACTGCAGCGCAGCCGCCTGAAGCGAGACACCCATCTCCTCGCAGACATCATGCAGTGCATCCACCCGTGCCAGAAGCTCGGCCGGTGCGTCCTTGTAATTGAACTTGCGATTACCGGCCAGAATGCCGGAATTGAAGGCACCGGCAACCACGATGCCGACACCCTTTTCAGCGCAGACATTCATGAAGTTCAGGCTCTGCTGTTCCAGAAGCGTATAACGCCCGGCGAGCATGGCGGCGTCGATATCGAATACCTCCATGGCGTCACGCACCACCTCCCACTCGTTGACGCCGAGACCGACGGCCTTCGTGGAGCCTTCGTCGCGCAGCTTGCCGAGCGCCTTGAAGCCACCACCCGTCGTCAGCTGATCCCAATAGTGCTGGTGCTTGTCGCCATGGGTGTAAGGGCCGATGTCGTGGATATAGAGAATGTCGGGCTTGAGAACGCCGAGCCGCTGCTGGCTTGCCTCAAAGGAGCGCATGATAGCGTCGTAGGAATAGTCGTAGACCGGCCGGAACGGCAGCGGCGCGACATAGGTATCTTCTTCCGGTCCGACGGTTTCATCCGGCACCATGACCCGGCCGACCTTAGTGCTCAGCGTATATTCGCTGCGGTCATGCTCGGTCACCATCGTGCCGAGACGACGCTCGGAGCGGGTGTAGCCATAGAAGGGCGCGGTATCGAAGTAACGCATGCCGCTGTCCCAGGCCTTATCGAAAGCGCCCTTGGATTCCTCATAAGGCGTGATGCGATAGAGGTTGCCCATCTGCGCACAGCCAAGACCCATGAGGGTCACTTCGACATCTCTATGCGGCAATTTGCGTGTATCGGAGACCTTCATGGCGGGCACTTTCACATTTTTCATCTGGTGGCGATGGTCGCACGACATGCGACCATCTGCTTTGCACGTCTCGTATGGAATTTCGTCACGCCCAAGGTCGGCTCAGGCGTGACGCAGGAGGATTTTAGTACAGAACGTTCTTGGCTTCCGGCTTGTCGATGTTTTCCTTGGTGACGACGACGACACCGGTATCGACGAACTTCTCGACCTTTTCCTTCTTGATGAGCTTTTCGACGGTTTCAACGCCCTTTTCGCCCATCTGGTAGGAACCCTGTACCACGATCGCGGACAGCGTGCCGTCCTTGACGAAGTTCTGGAGGTCTTCGTTGCCGTCGAAGCCGATGGCAACGACCTTGCCAGCCTTGCCGGACTGAGCGAGCGCGCGGCCAACACCGATTGCGGTCGGCTCGTTGGCGCCGAAGATGCCCTTCAGGTCAGGGTTGGCGGCCAGAACGTCGGTCGTCTGGTTCAAAGCGGTCGCCATCTGGGACTGCGAGTAGTAAGGTCCAACGATCTGAAGCTTGGAATGAGCCTTGATGTAGTCGATGAAGCCACCGACGCGACCGATTTCAGAACCGGCACCGGCAACATAAGACATGACAGCGATCTTGCCTTCCGTGCCGACCTTCTTGATCATTTCTTCGGCGGCCAGTTCACCGGCCTTCTTGTTGTCGGTCGCCAGGAACGACTGGTAATACTGCTCGCCACCCTTGGCCAGCTGCGAGTCGATCAGAACGACGGGGATACGCGCTTCCCAGGCCTTCTTGACGGCGGGCAAAAGAGCGTCCGGGTCGGACGGCGCGAGCACGATGCCGTCGACCTTACGGTTGACTGCATTTTCAACCATGTTCACCTGGTCGGCAATGGCGGATTCGGACGCCGGACCCTGGAAGGTCATCGTTTCGCCCTTGATGTTCTTCATCGCAGCGTCGGCGCCCTTCTGGACGTTCTGCCAGAATGTCGAGTTGACGGTCTTGACGATGACGGCGATTTCGCCGGCCTGAACCGCGGAAACGCTCCAGAGCGCGATCACGGATGTCAAAAGAACAGTGGTCAGTTTCTTCATGTCTTCCTCCATTTGTACCGGCGAAGGGAGAGCTCCTCTTCTCAACACCGGCTGTCCCGCGGATAGGGTCCGCACCCTTTTCAGAAGCCTTGCAGTGCAATCAGCGGCGATTGCGCAACTGGTCGATCCAGACTGTCATCAAGATGACGAGGCCGATGATGATCTGCTGCGTGAAGGCAGAGACCCCGTTCATGTTGAGACCGTTGCGCAGGATGCCGATGACGAATGCACCGATGGCTGTCCCTGAAATCGTTCCGACGCCGCCGATCAGCGAGGTTCCGCCGATAACGGCGCTGGCGATGGCATCAAGCTCGTACATGACACCTTCGTTCGGCTGTGCGGTGACGAGGCGCGACATCAATACGCAGCCCGTCAGACCGGCAAGTGTGCCGGAAAGAACGTAGGTGAAGTTGGTGACGCGGGCGACATTGACGCCAGAGAGGCGAGCCGCCTCGGCATTGGAGCCGACCGCGTAGATGTGGCGTCCGAGAACCGAACGGTTCAGCATGAAAGCCACGGCAAGAGCAATGACGACCATCAGGATGACGGGGTAGGGAATGCCCGGGAAAACCACGTTCGGGAATCCGTCATCACCGATGTTGACGATGCGGAAGAGGGCGCCGTTGCCAAGTTCGCCAAAGGATTCGCCAAGACCCGAGACGGCACGCGCACCGGTGATCTGCAGCGCAACACCACGGGCAATCAACATCATGCCAAGCGTTGCGATGAAAGGCGGCAGCTTGAAGCGCGTGACGAGAAAACCATTGATCAGACCACAGAGCGAGCCCGTCAGGATACCAAGGAACATACCGACCGGAACCGGCATGCCGAGTTCCTTTACCGCAAGTGCTGCGACCACACCGGCCAGCGCCAGAACCGAACCAACGGACAAGTCGATGCCGCCGGTGATAATGACGCAGGTCGCGCCAATACCCAAAAGCGCAATCGAGGTGACCTGCAGCGCAATCGTCATGGCATTATTGACGCTGAAGAAGGCACTGCTGGTGGCCGAAAACACGATGGCCAGCACCACGAGGCTGCCGAGCGCGGCAAACTTCTGGATGATGTCCTTCTGTCTGTCGCTGAGCGAAGGGGTCTTAACGGGTTCTGGGGATTTCGACATGTCTTACCTCATTGCGCCTTGCGGCTATAGCCGGAGGCATAGCGCATGATTTCTTCTTGATTGGTCTTGGCCGTTTCCAGCACACCGGTAATGGTTCCTTCGTGGAACACCGCGATACGATCCGTCAGGCCCAACACTTCGGGCAGTTCCGAGCTGATGAGGATCACGCCGATGCCGCGGGCAGCAAGCTCATCCATGATCTTGTAGATCGCGAACTTCGCACCGACGTCGATGCCGCGGGTGGGCTCATCGAAAAACAGGATGCGCGACTGGCGGAACAGCCACTTGCCGATGATGATCTTCTGCTGGTTGCCACCCGACAGAAGGCGAACCGTCTGCTTGATCGAGGGTGTGCGTACATTCAAGAGATCGACATAATGCTTCGCGACCTCGTCGTGCTTCTTGAAATCGATCAGGCCGAAGCGGTTGGAGACCTCATCCATATTGGCAAGCGAGGTATTGGCAGCCACCGACATCTTGATCGCCAGGCCATCGCTCTTGCGGTCTTCGGAGAGGTAGGCAATTCCCTGCTCGATAGCGTCCTGTGGCGACTTGATCGTCAGCTCGCGGCCCTCGAAGGTGATCGTGCCCGCATCGAAAGCATCCGCGCCGAAAATGGCACGGGCAACTTCGGTACGACCGGCGCCCATAAGACCGGCGAATCCAAGGATTTCGCCACGGCGCAATTCGAAATTGACGTCCTGGAATACGCCTGCACGCGTCAGACCCTTGACGGAGAAGATGACCTCATCCGTCGGCTTGGACGTACGCTCGGGGAACTTTTCCTCCAGCGAGCGGCCAACCATGCGGGTAACGATGTCATCGACGGTGATCGACTTGAAATCGTCGGTCGAGATATAGCGTCCATCACGAAGCACGGTGACGCGATCGACGATCTCGGCCATCTCATCCAGGCGGTGGGAAATGTAGACGATACCGACACCGGAGGCCTTCAGGTCGCGGATGACCTTGAACAGCAGGCGTGTTTCCTGCTCGGTCAGCGACGAGGTCGGCTCATCCATGATGAGCACTTCGGCATCGAGTGAAAGCGCCTTGGCGATTTCGACCATCTGACACTGTGCCACGGAAAGGCCGCGCACCAGCGTATCCGGATGGATATCCACGCCGAGGCGATCGAGACAGCGTTTGGCATCGGCACGCAGCGTCTTGCGGTCGACCAGGAAGCCTTTTCTCGGTTCGCGCGCAAGATAGATGTTTTCGGCAACGCTCAAATGCGGAACAAGATTGAGTTCCTGGTGGATGATGGCAATGCCGGCGGCTTCCGATTCCAGCGGAGAGGCATACTGGACCTTCTGGCCCTTATGCAGGATCGTGCCGCTGGTCGGTTGATAGACGCCACTGATGATCTTCATCAGCGTGGACTTGCCAGCGCCATTTTCGCCACAGACGGCGTGAACTTCACCGGAGCGCAGGTCGAAACGCACATCGCTCAACGCCTTGACGCCGGGGAACTCCTTGCAGATGTCCTCAAGACGCAGAAGCGTACCGGACGCCTGAAGCGCGTCATGCCGTGTGTCATCATGGCTCGAAATGGACGATGCGCCCTGCGACATCCGCTACCTCCCAATAGCCGCTCCGTTCTCCCGCAGAGCGCTTCAATGGGCGCAATGGTTAGGCCGCATTTTTTTCATGGTCAAGCCAATTTATGATTTTTTGTTGCCCTGCATAGCAATCTCGGCGAAATGAAATCTCCAAATTGCTTATAAATAACAATCTTTTCAATGAGATAAAATATATCTTTGCCAATGTGTTCTGTAAGGGATACGGTAAGGCCAAATCTCAATATTTATCAGAACAACCGTGGACTGCAGATGAATGGTCAGGCCAAAATCCTGGAACCGAGGCGACTTTACCAACAAGTTGCGGATCAGATCCGCGAACTGATCGATGGTGGAGAGTTTCAGGCTGGAACACGGCTACCGTCCGAGCGGGACCTCGCCCAGAAGCTCGGTGTTTCCCGTCCGTCTCTGCGTGAAGCACTGATCGCGCTTGAAATCGATGGCAGCGTTGAAATTCGCATGGGCTCCGGCGTCTATGTATCGACTGAGACCGCCGCGCGACAAGCGAGCACACGGTCTCTTGGCGACAGTCCTTCGGAACTCATGCAAGCCCGTTCAACATTGGAAGGTGCGACCATCGTCCTCGCCGCCAGCCGTATCGATGAGGCTGCTCTCGTGACTCTGCGAGGAACGCTCGATGAGATGAGGAAGGAGATCGACGCAGGTCGCAAGCCTCTGGATCAGGACAGAAAGTTTCACGCCACGATCGCCGAGCAATCAGGAAACACGATTCTGGCGCGTTTGGTTGGCGATCTCTTCGATGATAGGCACAGCCCGATCTCGACACAATTGCGGGTAAAGTTCGAAGACCGTAGGACGTGGACTTTTGCGCTGGAAGAACACGAGGCCATTCTGGCTGCGCTGGAAAGTCGCGACCCGCTATTGGCTCAGGCAGCCATGCGCATTCACCTGGAAAGCTCAAGACGACGCTGGATCGATATGTAATTCAAGACATGCCTCGGCAGACGATCTGTCGGGAGGAGGAAAAGAGTGACTGAGAATACCGAAGCTACCATTCTACTGAACACAAAAGACAATGTCGCGGTTGCCCGACGGCCCATTCCGAAAGAAGCGGACATCGGGCGCGGCGATCTGAAGGCGCTCGACCTGATCGGGCGCGGTCACAAAGTGGCCCTGAAGCCGATCAGGTCCGGCGAAGAAGTGATCAAGTACGGTCAGGTGATTGGCGTTGCCACGCAGGACATCGAGGCCGGACGCCATGTCCACCTGCACAACCTTGCCATGGTGCCATCTGAACATTCCCACCAGTTCAGCGTCGATATCGAAGAAAAAGGCATGCTGCCGGAAGCCGAACGTCGGACCTTCATGGGCTACGATCGCGGAACGGGCGGTGCCGGCACACGCAACTATATCGGCGTCATCGCCTCGGTGAACTGTTCGGCCACCGTATCGCGTTACATAGCCGACTACTTCAACAAGGAAGGTGGTCTCGACGGTTTCGACAATGTTGACGGCGTCGTGGCTTTGACGCACGGAACGGGCTGTGCGCTGAACACCAAGTCCGAAGGCTATCGACTGCTGATCCGCACCATCCAGGGCTATGCCCGCCATCCGAATTTTGGTGGCATCCTGCTGATCGGCCTCGGCTGCGAGACCAACCAGATCGCGCCGATCCTCGAACACTACAAGATGGAGGAGGGCGATCGGCTGCGGACGATGACGATCCAGCAGCATGGCGGGACGCGAAAGACCATTGAAGCGGCCATTGCCAACATCAAGGAGATGTTGCCGGTCGTCAATGCGGCAAAGCGCACCGAACAGCCGCTGTCGAAACTGAAGCTGGCGCTCGAATGCGGTGGTTCGGATGGATATTCGGGGATTTCGGCGAATCCGGCTCTCGGCTACGCTTCGGACCTTATCGTCCGTAACGGCGGCACCACGGTTCTGGCCGAAACGCCGGAGATTTACGGCGCAGAACACCTTTTGACCCGCCGTGCCGTGACACCCGCTGTTGCCGAGAAGCTGTTGCAGCGCATCGACTGGTGGCGCGATTACACCGCCCGCAATGGCGACGAGCTGAACAACAACCCCTCTCACGGCAACAAGCTCGGTGGCCTGACCACCATTCTGGAAAAATCGCTCGGTGCCGTCGCCAAGGGCGGCTCCATGCCGCTGAAGGCTGTCTACGAGTTTGCCGAGACCGTGACCGAACCAGGCTTCGTCTTCATGGACACACCCGGCTATGACCCTGTGGCGGTCACCGGCCAAGTGGCGGGCGGCTGCAATGTCATCTGTTTCACCACGGGCCGCGGCTCCGTCTCCGGCTTTAAACCGGCGCCATGCATCAAGATCGCCACGAACTCCGAAATGTATGAGCACATGAAGGAGGACATGGATATCAACTGCGGCGATATCGTCACCGGCAAGGAAACGATCGAGGAGGCAGGTCGGCGCATCTTCGACCATATCATTGCCGTCGCATCCGGCGAGCAGACCGTCAGTGAAATCTATGACTACGGCGACAATGAGTTTGTGCCATGGCAGGTCGGCGCTGTGACCTGATGCTTCACGTGAAACACCACATATAGAAAAAGGCCCGGCGATCACTCTCCGGGCCTTCTGCTTTTCTAAGTACCTAATTAGTGGCGGAAGTGGCGCATACCGGTGAAGACCATCGCCACATTATGAGCGTCGGCTGCGTCGATCACTTCCTGGTCGCGCATGGAGCCGCCCGGCTGGATCACCGCCGTGGCGCCAGCAGCAATTGCAGCGAGAAGACCATCCGCGAAGGGATAGAAAGCTTCGGACGCGACGGCGGAACCCTTTGTCAGAGGCTCTGAAAGACCCATAGCCTTGGCAGCATCTTCCGCCTTTTGCGCTGCGATGCGTGCCGAGTCCACGCGGCTCATCTGGCCAGCACCAATACCGGCGGTCTGTCCGTCCTTGGCATAGATCACGGCATTCGACTTGACGTGCTTGGCGATCTTGAAGGCGAACTTCATGTCCTCAAGTTCCTGCTCAGTCGGCGCACGCTTGGTGACGACCTTCAGATCCAGATCCTCGACCATACCATTGTCGCGGCTCTGCACGAGGAGACCACCCGATACCGTCTTTGCGGTAATGCCAGCCGCACGGGGATCGGGAAGACCACCGGCAGAGAGGAGACGCAGGTTCGGCTTGCGCGCGACAATCGCCTGTGCCTCCTCCGTGACATCCGGCGCGATGATGACCTCGGTGAAGAGCTGGATGATCTCTTCCGCCGTTTCCGCGTCCAGTGTCTGGTTCAAAGCGATGACGCCGCCAAAGGCCGAAACAGGGTCGCAGGCAAGCGCGCGCTTGTAGGCTTCGAGCAGTGTCGGACCGGTTGCCACACCGCAGGGGTTCGCATGCTTGATGATGGCAACGGCTGGCGCATTCTCGGGCAGGAACTCGGCCACCAGCTCGTAGGCCGCATCCGTATCGTTGATGTTGTTATAAGAAAGCTGCTTGCCTTGCAGCAGGGTCGCGGTCGCAACACCCGGGCGCTTCTCGCCCGTCAGATAGAAGCCAGCACTCTGGTGCGGGTTTTCGCCATAACGCATCTTTTCCTTCAGCGTGCCGCCGATGGCGCGGTAATGCGGCGTCTCGATTGCGAGAGCTTCTGCGAACCAATTGGAGATGACGGCGTCGTAGGCCGCGGTACGGGCATAGGCCTTGGCGGCAAAGCGCTGGCGCAGAGCGTAGGATGTCTGTCCGTCATCGGCCTGCAAGGCTTCCAGCAGTTCCGGATAGTCGGTCGGATCGGTGACCACGGTCACATAGGCATGGTTCTTGGCCGAAGCGCGGATCATCGCCGGGCCGCCAATATCGATGTTCTCAACCGTGGTCGGATAGTCGCCGCCCTTGGCGCGAACCTCTTCGAACGGGTAAAGATTGATGACCGAAAGATCGATGGCTTCGATGCCGTGAGCGCGCATCGCTTCCTGGTGTTCGGCATCGTCACGAATGGCAAGAAGCCCGCCATGCACATTCGGATGCAGGGTCTTCACCCGGCCGTCCATGATCTCCGGGAACTTGGTGATGTCGGAGACGTCGGTCACTGGAAGACCTGCGTCGGCAATCGCCTTCGATGTGCCGCCCGTCGACAGCAGCTTAACGCCGAGCTTCACCAGCGCGCCGGCAAGCTCGATAATGTCGGTCTTGTCGGAGACGGACAGAAGCGCGGTGCGGATGCGAACTTTGTCGGGTGCGGGGATTTTCTTGGAAACGACGGCCATCAGGGCAACTCCGTAAACGGTGGAGGATGAGCCGGAGAAAGCGCGCCCCGGCGGTTGCCGCCGCGTTAGCACAGCTTGGCAGATTAATAAACAGATCGTCCCGCTTTATCGGCGGCGCTTCGCTGATAAGCGATCAGCCTCGCCGTTCGAGAAGCCAGCGAAGCTCTGTGGTTTCCGGAAGCTGAAATGCGACCTCGATCTGCAGCGAAGGCCGGATGCCCGATGCATCCGCCATGAACACGTCTTCGGCAATCGTGACTTCACGTCCAGGCGCTGAAAAAGCCCAGGCAGTGCCATCCGGCGCCCGCATCAGCACCGTTTCCTCATCTTCCTGCGAAAGCTCTATCAATGGATGGACGTGAAAGCGGCAGACGGCTTCGGCTGGCTCCGGTTGTCGCTTCTCATCGATTCTGATCCAGTCGCGCCCTCTGATCTTTGTACCGGCCTCGTTCAACTCCAACTCTCGCTGGTGCACGTAACCCAGGCTCTCATAACCGTCGTGGGAGGCGGTCAGGATATCCGCCCGCTTTTCATCCGTGTGCCGATCCACCTCCGTCTCGTCGATGCCAGAGACAATAACGGGGCCTAAGAAACGGGAGTGGGAGATCCGCGCCGAGGAACGATCGGCAATGGTGACCGTGGAATGGGCGGCGGTGGTACGGCTGACCCGCTTGAAGGCGGTAGAGGCATATTGCGGAAAACCGGAATTGACGATGAAGCGGTAGCGGCCCGAAGAGAGTTCGAAGGACAGGCAGCCACAATGGGCACTGCGCGACAATTCGATGGAGGCAGGCCTACCCGTATCGACAATAACCACCGTGTCACCGACCGAAAGCCGATGATAGGAAATATCGGGAAGAGAACGCGACGGTCGTCCGGCGGTTTCATCATAGCGCAAAACGGATGCAAGCTCATTGGCTAGGGTTGCCGTCGCGCCATTGAACAAGGCCAGATCGCCATCCTGGTGGCGGAAGAAACGGATCGCGGGAAACATGCGGTCGATGGCAGGCACAAGCCCTGCCGGAACATCATGACCGAGATTGATGTAGCTTTGACGAAGCGGCAGAAGATCGAGCAATAGCTCCAGCATGACTCGCGGATTGCGCGAGACATGGCCGCCATCGGGAAGGATTTGCCGCTCCATTTCCCGGTCGAGCTTTCTCCCCAGCCGGGCAATCTTCGATGCGCTGTTCGGCATTGAGATGGACGCCATGGCAAGCGCGATGCGGATCTTCAGACGGATCTCTCCATCCGGGACATATTTGGCAATGAGACCCAGATAGCCGACATGCAGACCGATGCATCTTAAAAAGCGCCGATAGAAATTGGCGTCCGCCTTTTGTAGGATCACCGGTGAATGGGAGAGCCAGGAGGTCAATCTCTGTGCTGCAAGTTCAGGTGCCCACGCTGGACCGCGGATCGTGCGGCCATGCAGGCTCATCCATTCAGCAACGTGCAGACGCGCGCGGTTTCCAGCCTCTTCCGATCTGCTGGCACGCACATGGCGTAGCCAGCCGAAAGCATGCAGCCGCTCTTCAAATGCAGGAGAGGGCGGCTCCAGCAGAAACGGAGAGACGCCACCTGTTTCCAGAATCTTTCCCGCGAGGAACAGCCGCCCCTGGACCAGCTCCTGTGCGACATAAGGATCGACGGCGCGCAAATCCGTGGGTGCTGCCACGAGCGCGCTTGGAGCTCTGCTGGAGAGCCGCCACAATTGCAGGCGCAACGGTGCGACCGCGATCATGACGCGGCGCTTGACCGTGCGAAAAAAGTAGCCCGCAACGCCGACGCGATTGTTCAGGGAGCTCGCCAAACGTCTGTATCCTGCCTCGCGGAATTCGCTTTAGAGAAGACGCATATAAAGCGCTATTGAAGAAGAGCGATAAAGTTTCATTAAAAACTTCATATTTTGTAAACGAATGAAGCTGGCAGCGCAGATCCCAAGCCTGTTCCTTCATCAGGAAGCTGTAAAATACACCATATCGAGCGCTGGTCGTGACGCTTGAAATGCGTCACGCTGGGGAATGCTTCCGCAGAACGGTTGCGTAAAATCCGTCGACACCGCCGAACATGTCCGGCGTCGTGCGCAAATCGCCGTCGCCATTGATGGCAATTTCCATATCCGGCAGATCTTTCGCTGCAACGGGAAGCCGCTCAAGATTGCTGTTGGATGCCAGCACCCGCGCCACCATCTCCTCTCCCTCTAAAGGGTCTAGGGAGCAGTTGGAGAAGACAATCATGCCGCCGTCTTTGACTAGTGTTACTGCCTGACGCAGCAGCTGCTCCTGGAGAGTTGCCAGCTTGGCAATATCCTTCTCGTCCTTGGTCCAGCTGACATCAGGGTGCTTGCGCATGGTGCCTGTCGATGAGCACGGCGCGTCGAGAAGGACGGCATCAAAGAGCTCGTCCGGCTGAAACTTCAGCATATTGGCTTCAACCGTTTCGGCTTCGAATCCAAGTCTATCCAGATTTGAGCGAAGACGCTTCAGACGGTTGCCCGACTGATCGAGCGCCGTCACTTCGGCACCGGCCAGAATAAGCTGGGCTGTCTTTCCGCCCGGTGCGGCACAAAGATCCGCGACCCGTTTGCCTTTGAGATCCCCCATCAGCCGCACGGGCATGCTGGCAGAGAAATCTTGAACCCACCATTCGCCCTCCGCAAAACCCGGGAGCGAGGAGACCTGTCCATCGAATGAACCCAGGCGGACACTGCCATTGGGCAAAACCGTTCCGTTCAGTACCTTAGCCCAGTGGTCCGGATTGGACTTTACCGTGATGTCGATGGACGCGGGGAGAAGCTGCGATGCAGCTATACGCGACGCGGTATCCGCACCATAGGATTTGACGAGCCTGTTATAGAGCCAGTCGGGAAGAACGGGCACGGCGTCAATCGCTCCCATAACCGCATCCTTCTCGCGACCGAGTCGGCGCAACACCGCGTTCACCAGCTTGACGAAGCGCTTGTTGCGCGGATCACGGTGGGCCTGTTCCACCGCCAGATCCACGGCAGAGTGATCGGGCACATCGAGATAAAGCATCTGTGCAACCGCGACGACCAGAACATGATGCAGGGATCGCGCACCCTGTGGCAGCGGTCCATCCAGCATCATCGAGATGGCGGCCTCAATCCTTGGCAGGTGGCGGAGCGCACTGTTGACGATGGCGCGCACCAATGCCCGATCAGCGAGATTGAGAGAACGGTAGGCCGGATTGCCGTGCTCGGCATCCATCATACCATCGAGCGACGTCTTCTTGTCGATGACGGCAGAGATAATCTTAGCCGCCGCCATGCGCGCGGACAGACCAGGTTTCCATTCCCCAGCCGACCCGCCAGCATCCGACGGCGCTGGCTTTCTGTTTTTGAATTTCGGCCGGGCAGGGGCGTTGGATGATGTCAAGACCAGGGACCTTTGCGGGAATTGTCAGTACCACGACCGGGACCGGTGGATGGTACGGAACGTGATTTGCGCACGGCATTACCACTTGTCGGCTGAAACGTCGATGCCCGGCTGAATTCCTGCGCCATGGCGTTGAGAGCTGCGACACGGTTTTCGGTATTCGGATGCGTGGAAAAGAGGTTGTCCATTCTTTCGCCAGACAAGGGATTGATGATGAACATGTGGGCTGTCGCCGGATTGCGCTCGGCATCATTATTGTGGATGTGCTGAGCAGCGCCGGCGATCTTCTGCAGGGCGGAAGCAAGCCACAAGGGATTGCCACAGATTTCCGCACCCCGGCGATCGGCTGAATATTCTCGCGTGCGGCTGATCGCCATCTGAACCAGCATGGCGGCGAGAGGCGCGACGATCATCGCGACGAGAACGCCGATAAAACCGAGTGGATTATTGTTTTCGCGATTGCCGCCGAAGAAGAAGGCGAAGTTACCCAGCATTGAAATTGCACCGGCAAGTGTTGCCGTGATCGTCATCGTCAATGTGTCGCGGTTCTGGATATGTGCGAGCTCATGGGCCATCACGCCTGCAACCTCCTGCGGCGTCAGCATTTCCATCAGCCCGGTCGATGCAGCAACGGCTGCATTCTCAGGGTTGCGGCCGGTCGCAAATGCATTCGGCTGCGGGCTGTCATAGACATAGACTTTCGGCATCGGCAGTCCGGCGTTCTGCGACAAATCCCGGATCATGTGAAAGAATTCCGGTGCATTGCGCTCATCCACCTCCTGGGCACGGTATGCGGCCAGCACCATCTTGTCGGAGTTCCAGTAGGAAAACAGGTTCATGCCTGCGGCAATCACAAGCGCGATCATCATGCCGCCCTTGCCACCGATCAGAAATCCGACGCCCATGAACAGAGCCGTCATGAAGGCCAATAGCATGGCCGTACGCATCAGATTCATCCAGCATCTCCGTCAAAAGCGATGAAAAGGCCCACAAAGGCTTATCAAAGCAGGCAGTTTTCTATAATCTGGTTATGTGGAATTGCTTTTCAATATGCCGTGACGAGGGTGTAGCCCATGCAGAACGCCGATAACGATAATGCGAACAGAGATATGAAAGTCCTGTCGCCTGCCGCACAACGCGCGTTGCAGGAAGCTGAAGAACGACGCCTCAAAGCCGAGGCATTGAAGCTCCCCCCCGAAACTGGTGGCCGCGGTGGCGCAGAACCGGTTCGTTTTGGCGACTATGAGATCAATGGTCGAGCCATCGACTTTTGATCACCAACTGAAATTTCAGGTATTTTTGTTATATATCAAATGTTTATCTCTATCTGAGGCGCGTCAGCGTAAGAGACAACGTATATGATTTCCTAAGCTTTTGACGCTCGCTGAGGGTATGAGAACATCGGTTGCGATGATCCTGTGATAGAGGGCGAAACGTCCTAATCGCCTTTCCCACCCTTGGGGCAGGTATTCATTTTTCCAAACGCTCACGAGGACGCGATCAATCCTCCTCACGCCATTACCCGCAGCGGATCGTGCCCCTGCGGGAGAAGTTCAAATTCCCAGATGTGCATGGTATTTGATTACCTCACAGACAGGAATTTAGAGCTAAGAGGCAATGCTCGGCGCTAGCGCCTCAATCCCGAACACGTTTTTTACAAAATCGTGTGAGTGCAACGTACTGCTATAGACTAGCGCTGCTCCAGTAAACGGCAAACCGCCTCGAGTTGCTCCAGCGTTTTGTAACTGATGCGGACCTGACCGCCATTTCCCTTGTGGCTGATCGACACATCAAGGCCAAGTGCATCCGATAATGTCCGCTCCAGCGCGACAGTGTCAGAATCTTTTTCCGGCTTGCGAGACTGCATAGGATCAAGCTGAGAACGGATATCGTTCTGTGCCATGCGCTCCGCGTCGCGTACCGAGAGACCCTTCAACACGATGGCCTTTGCCAGGGTGGTAGGATCGGAGGTAGAAACCAGGGCTCTCGCATGGCCGGCGGAAAGGGACCCTTCCGACAACATGTCGCGGACAGGATCGGGAAGCTTCAGCAAACGCAGGCTGTTAGCCACATGGCTGCGGCTCTTGCCGATAATCTCGCCAAGATCATTCTGAGTATAACCATGTTCAGCGATCAGCTGCTCGTAGCCAAGCGCTTCTTCGAGCGGATTAAGATCCGAGCGTTGAACGTTTTCAACGATTGCAAGCTCAAGTGCGGTCCGATCATCGACATCACGGACAATAACCGGCACTTCGGTGAAGCCAGCCAGTTGGGCTGCGCGCCACCGGCGCTCACCTGCAATGATTTCAAAGCGGTTCTGATCGACGGTTCGAACGACAACAGGCTGGACAATGCCATGTTGGCGGATCGAGGCGGCCAGATCTTGCAGTTCGCTTTCATCGAAATGGCGGCGGGGGTTGCGAGGGCTGCGTGCGATGAACTCGATTGGAATCACGCGATCGGGACTGATCGCTCGCTGTGGCTCACCAACAGGAAGGGGCTGATCCATTTCACCGATCAGTGCGGCAAGACCGCGGCCCAAGCGGCGCTTGGAGAGATCGTCACTCATAATATACTCCGTACCAAATCTTGCAGACGAAACGGCGATCAGGCAGCCTTACGCAATCGCTCTCTCTGAATGACCTCGGACGCCAATTGCAGATAGGCCTGACTGCCAGCACATTTCAGATCATAAAGGATGGCAGGCTTACCATAGGACGGCGCTTCTGACACGCGGACGTTGCGAGGAATGAGCGTATGGTAAACCTTATCACCAAGATGGGTCCGAACGTCATTGACGACCTGCTGCGCCAAATTGTTGCGCGCATCGAACATGGTCAGGACAATACCCTGAATGTCGAGACCGGGATTGACCGTTCCTCGGATCTGATTGACCGTATCAAGCAGCTGGCTCAAACCTTCCAATGCGAAGAACTCGCATTGCAGCGGCACGAGCACCGAATGGGCGGTTGCCATTGCATTCATCGTCAACAGGTTGAAGGAGGGGGGGCAATCCAGCAAAATGTAAGAATAAGCCATGGCCTCGGGGCTACGCAAGGCATTGCGCAGCAGGAAAACGCGGTTCGGGGCATTGGCGACTTCCATTTCGAAGCCAAGCAAATCCATCGTCGACGGGATGATATCGAGATTAGGAACTGCCGTCGGTACAGCGACTTCGGCCACACTATTCGCACCAACAAGGAGATCGTAGGAGGACAGCTTTCGCTCTCGACGATCAATGCCGAGGCCGGTGCTGGCATTGCCCTGCGGATCAAGATCCACCACCAGCACGCGCTCTCCAATAGCGGCGAGAGCCGTTGCCAGATTGATTGCGGTCGTCGTTTTGCCGACGCCACCCTTCTGGTTTGCTATCGTAATAATCCGGTTCTTATCAGACATCTGGTCGCACCTGGCTTGATGAATCAGCGCTTCGTCGACAGGTTGTGAATCTCGAGAACGACCGAGTCTTCATCGACTGCACTGCGATGTTTTAACAGATCGAACGACCAACGACCACGGGCATTCGCAACCTCTGCCTCATAATCCCGGCCTTTATTGAGATATGCCTTTAGATTCTCGTTCTTCTGCGCCCATGGATAGATGTAAGAGAGTAAAAGATCGAGGTCTGCAACGGCCCGGGCAGACACCAAGTCGCAAGCGCCGATCACTTCAGGGGCGGCCTCAATTCGTATGGGATGAACTGTCCCGCGCGCGCCAGTCTCTGCCAAAGCAACTCTTAGAAACGCTGCCTTTTTGTGGTTGCTCTCTACCAGATGAACCCAACCATCCTTCAGTTCCGCAAGAAAGATAGCGGTGATGATGCCTGGGAACCCGCCCCCACTGCCGAGATCAGCCCACACCATAGGTCGTTGCGTCAGCTGAAAAATCTGAGCGCTGTCCGCCACATGCCGAGACCAAAGATCTTTAAGCGTGGATGGAGCGACGAGATTGGTCGTCGCGTTCCATTTCTTAAAGAGCTCGACAAAGTGCTCTAGGCGATCCTGTGTTTCACGTGAAACACTTTGGCCGTTAATCGTCATATTGGGACTCGTTAGGGCTGTATGCGGATTTTCTCCGATCGCGTATAAGTCCCTTTTTTCACAAGCGCAAGGATGAGAGAGATCGCAGCTGGGGTCATCCCATCGACGCGAGCGGCCTGCGCGATGTTGATTGGCTTCGCAGCAATCAATTTTTGCTTGAGCTCATTAGAGAGACCAGACAGGCCACTGAAATCGAAGTCTTCAGGGATGGAACGATCCTCGTCACGCTTAATGTCGATAATGTCCGCATTCTGACGCTGCATATACACAGCATAGCTGGCCTCTATCTCTAGAACCTCCGCAACGCGTGGGGCGAGCGTATTCAATTCCGGCCAAATCGGTTTCAGAGCGTCCAGAGTCATCTCCGGGTACGCAAGCAGTTCATAAGCGCTGCGACGCTGCCCATCCTGATTGAGTTTAAGCCCCTGCTTCGCGGCTTGTGTCGGCGTGATTGCAAGCTCTTTCAGCAATTGACGACCGCTGTCCAATTCCTCCGTATACGCTTGGAACCTGGAAGCCCGCTCAGGAGCCACAAGACCTACGTTCAACCCTATGGGTGTCAATCGCAGGTCGGCATTGTCGACTCTCAAGGACAGACGATATTCTGCCCGTGACGTGAACATGCGGTAGGGCTCGGTCACACCTTTGGAGGTGAGATCGTCGATCATCACTCCGATATAGGAGTCGGTTCTGCTGAAGATATGCGCGTCTGCACCACTGGTCAGTCGCGCCGCGTTCAGTCCGGCAACAAGCCCCTGCGCTCCGGCTTCCTCATAGCCCGTGGTCCCATTGATCTGTCCCGCTAGGAAAAGAGCTGGAATTTTTCGGCATTCGAGAGAAGGCTTCAACTCGCGAGGATCAACATAGTCATATTCAATCGCATAGCCCGGTTGAAGAATAGTGACCTGTTCCAGCCCGGGAATAGAGTGGATGAACGCTTCCTGCACATGTGCCGGAAGCGATGTTGAGATGCCATTTGGATAGATGGTGTGATCATCGAGACCTTCCGGCTCAAGGAAGATTTGATGGCCATCACGCTCTCCGAAGCGGACGATCTTATCCTCGATAGAAGGGCAATAGCGCGGTCCGACGCCCTCGATCTGACCGGAATACATCGCGGACAAATGAATATTGTCCTGAATGATCTTGTGACCCTCGGGCGTGGTGCGCGTAACCCCGCAATCAATTTGGGGGTTGGTGATCCTATCCGTCATGAAGGAAAAGGGGATTGGATCCTCATCGGGGCCCTGTTTATCCAACCCGCCCCAATCGATTGTGCGGCCGTCCAGCCGCGCAGGGGTACCGGTCTTGAGACGTCCAAGAGCCAGCCCGGCCCGCAATAAGGTCCCTGAAAGACCGAGCGACGGACTCTCACCGACACGGCCCGCCGGGATCTTTTCGGATCCGATATGAATAAGACCGCGCAAAAATGTCCCGGTTGTGAGTACAACGGCGCGGCAGGCAACGCGGCGCCCGTCAGCGAGTATAACCGATTTTATTTCATCATTCTCGGTTTCGATGTCAAAGGCATCCCCCTGAATGATGTCGAGTTTCTCAATGTTATCGATCTCACGCTGCATCGCCTCTCGATAAAGACGTCGATCTGCCTGGGTACGTGGTCCACGGACGGCAGGGCCCTTCTTGCGGTTCAGCATGCGAAATTGAATCCCGCCCGCGTCCGCAACCCGACCCATCAGGCCATCGAGAGCATCGATTTCCCGCACGAGATGACCTTTGCCCAGACCGCCAATCGCAGGGTTGCAGGACATGACGCCTACGGTATCACGCTTATGCGTAAGCAGCGCGGTACGAGCGCCATAACGCGCTGACGCCGCGGCTGCTTCACTGCCTGCGTGACCGCCCCCAATGACGACGACATCATAAACCATGGAATTTCCAACAAAGAAGCGGGTGTAACACCCTGTGTTTCACGTGAATCATTTACCGATACAAAATTCGGAAAATATGACGCCAAGCAAATCTTCGACGTCGACCCTACCAGTGATCCGCCCAAGTGACGTTGCTGCTAGACGAAGGTACTCCGAACGGATTGCAAGTTCCGCACCTTCGGATTTCAACGCTTCTCTAACATAGTCCAGCGTCTCTTCAAGCCGTTTTTTATGACGCGACCGCGCTGGCATCAGGCTGGTGCCAGACCCAATCTTTTGGTCGATGACATACTTGATAGCAGATTTAAGGGTCGCAAGCCCCGTGCCCGTCTTCGCAGATATGAAAATAATATCCGGATGTGAGTCTCGATCCGGCAATAGATCGGCCTTGGTCCTCACGAATATCGTGTGTGCAAAAGTTCTGACTTGTTCCGGTTCCGAATCGGTGTCGTGAAGAAGGAGCACGAGATCGGCTGCCTCTGCGGTTCGCTCAGCCCGTTTGATGCCTTCCTGCTCGACAACATCCGTCGCGTCGCGCAACCCAGCAGTGTCGAAGAGCGTCACGAGGTAGCCCTCGATATCAAGATCGACGCTCAACACGTCCCTGGTCGTACCCGCTATATCGGTGACGATCGCCACGTCACGGCCGCTGAGCGCATTCATCAAGCTAGATTTGCCCACATTCGGCGCACCAACCAGAGCCACCTTGAATCCGTCCCGGATGATCTCCGAACCTTGTCCGTCTGCCAGATGACGAGCGAGTTCGCTTTCCAGATCCCCAACTGTCTTCCAAACTTGAGTGGCAACGGAGTCGGGCACATCGTCTTCGTCAGCGAAGTCCAGTTCTGCTTCGATCAGAGCTCGGCAGCGGGTCAGTTGGCTCGCCCAACCATCATAGAGGCTGGACAGATGGCCGCTGCTCTGTTCGACCGCCAGGCGGCGCTGCATCTCTGTTTCCGCCTGTAGCAGGTCTGCTAGGCCTTCCACCTCGACAAGATCCATCTTGCCATTATCGAACGCCCGGCGGGAGAACTCTCCAGCCTCTGCGGGGCGTAGGCAAGGCATGCTTTCCAGCAGTTGGAAGATTGCGGATACAACGGCGCGGCTTCCGTGCACATGCAACTCGACGCAGTCCTCACCAGTAAAGGAATGGGGTGACAGAAATTGCAAAACCAGGGCCTGATCGACGACATCGCCATTTCGGTCACGAATCGTTTTGAGGCTCGCTTGACGAGGGGAAGGGAGGTTATCGCCCACCAAAGACCGCAGAGCCTCGACAGCCTTAGAACCGCTGATCCTGATGATGGCAACGCCCGCGGGAAGCGATCCGCTAGAGAGCGCATAAATCGTATCGGTCGATTGGGACATGCCAAAGCTCTTCTCAACAAAATGGCCGCGCCCCCATTTTAGAAGCGCAGCCGATAGTCTGCCAGAGAATCCGGCTAATGAGATCAGGTGTTCATCGAATCGAAGAAGTCGCCATTGTTCTTCGTCTGCTTGAGCTTGTCGATGAGGAACTCGATCGCATCGGTCGTTCCCATCGGGGCCAGGATGCGGCGAAGGACAAAGATCTTTTGCAGATCCTGACGGGGCACAAGCAGGTCTTCCTTACGCGTACCGGATTTGAGAATGTCCATGGCCGGGAAGATGCGCTTGTCGGCAACCTTGCGATCAAGCACAATTTCAGAGTTACCCGTACCCTTGAACTCTTCGAAAATGACTTCATCCATACGGCTGCCCGTATCGATCAGCGCGGTGGCGATGATGGTAAGCGAACCACCCTCTTCGATGTTACGCGCCGCACCGAAGAAGCGCTTGGGGCGCTGTAGAGCGTTTGCGTCGACACCACCGGTCAGAACCTTACCGGAAGACGGTACAACGGTGTTGTAAGCGCGGCCGAGACGAGTAATCGAGTCGAGAAGAATGACGACATCGCGGCCGTGCTCAACAAGACGCTTGGCCTTCTCAATGACCATCTCGGCAACCTGAACGTGACGAACGGCAGGTTCATCGAAGGTTGAGGAGACTACCTCACCCTTTACCGAACGCTGCATATCGGTCACTTCTTCTGGACGCTCATCGATCAACAGGACGATGAGATAGCATTCCGGATGGTTGGCAGTGATCGAATGGGCGATGTTCTGCAACAGGACCGTCTTACCGGTTCTCGGAGGAGCGACGATCAGGCCACGCTGGCCCTTACCGAGCGGCGCGACGAGATCGATGACGCGCGCTGACAAATCCTTCGATGTCGGAATGTCCAGTTCCATCTTGAAGCGCTCGTTCGGGTAGAGCGGCGTCAGGTTATCGAAGTGGACCTTGTGACGGATTTTCTCCGGATCGTCGAAATTGATCGTGTTGACCTTCAGGAGGGCGAAATAGCGTTCGCCTTCCTTCGGTCCTCTGATCGGTCCCTCAACCGTATCACCGGTCTTCAGTGAGAAGCGGCGGATCTGGGAGGGCGAGATGTAGATATCATCCGGACCGGGCAGATAGTTTGCATTGGCGGAGCGCAGGAAGCCGAAACCGTCCTGAAGAACTTCGACGACGCCTTCCCCGATGATCTCGACATCCTGGCTCGCCAGCATCTTGAGGATTGCGAACATGAGCTCCTGCTTGCGCATGGTGCTCGCATTTTCAACTTCCAGGGATTCGGCAAACGTCAGCAAATCGGTCGGAGATTTGCTTTTGAGTTCCTGTAGCTTCATTTCAGCCATGAAGAGAAAGACCGTCTTTAAAAAATATGTGGGGGAGCGGCGTGTTCGCGAATCAGCTTCTGAGGTGCAACCGCAGCCGTCTGAATAATTCACATGCCAGGAGATGAGTGGGCTGAAAATAGCGTTTCGAACCCGTCGCCGCAAGAGCAAAGCAACAATTCCGGGAAAATTATCGTGATCGTCAGTTATCCGAACGGTTTCACAACCACAAGTATGACTATCACGATCATGAGGACCGTAGGCACCTCATTCATCAACCGCCAGTGACGGGCAGGGCGTCTGTTATCATCCCGACCGAAAGCTTTTGCGCTGCGGCTAAAATACACATGGGTGGCTGTCAGCGCGATGACCAGTGCGATCTTGGCATGCAGCCAGCCGCCCTGAAAGCCATAAACCGACCATGCGAGATAGAGGCCAAGCATCCAGCTGACCATCATCGCCGGGTTCATAATCAGCCGTATCAAACGCTGTTCCATCACCTTGAAGGTTTCCGACTGCACCGAGCCGACAGGGGCATCCGTGTGGTAGATGAACAACCTCGGCAGGTACAGCAGCCCCGCCATCCAGGATATCACCGCGATGATATGCAATGCCTTGATCCAGAGATAGGCGTCAGCCGGATCGATATGCAGGATCAGCGCAATAAACCCGATGAAAACGACAAGCGCAGCGGCGGCACGAAGATGCGTCTTCCGCCCAGCCTTGGCAGACGTCTGCGTTTCCTCACTCATCTGGAGGCTCCTTGAGAACGGACATGCGCCACCAGTCGCGTGACGTTCTCAGGATCGGCTTGGGGCGTGATGCCGTGGCCTAGGTTGAAGATCAAAGGTCCCTGTCCAAGAGATTGCAGGATTGCGTCGATGCCATCGCCCAGAGGCTTGCCACCGGCAATCATCAGCATGGGATCGAGATTGCCCTGGACCGGGCCGTCTTTCTGGAGATCACGCGCAAAGGACAACGGAACGCTCCAATCGAGACCGATCGCGTCGGCACCGGTCTTCTGGCGATAGTCCTTCAGCAGAATGCCGGCACCCTTGGCAAAGGCGATGATCCTGGCATTCGGCCTGCGCGCCCGCACCGATCGGATGATCCGGGCGACCGGTTTCACCGCATACTCGTCAAACTCCTTCTCACCCAGCACACCCGCCCAGGAATCGAAAATCTGCACGGCATCCGCACCCGCATCGAGCTGCGCCACCAGATAATCCGCCGACATCTCCGCCAGGAGCGCCAAGAGCTTTTCCATCGCCTGTGGATGCTGATAGCCAAAGAGGCGGGCAGGCGCCTGATCGGGCGTGCCGTGGCCGGCAATCATGTAGGTCGCGACCGTCCAGGGGGCGCCACAGAAACCGAGCAGCGTCGTTTGCTGGGGCAGTTCGGCCCGCAGTTTTTGAACAGCGCGGAACACCGGATCGAGATGGGCAATGACACCGGACGGGTCGAGAGCATCGATTTCGGGCGCGCTGATCGGGTCCATCTGTGGACCTTTACCCTCGGAAAAACTGACATTCCGTTTTAGCGCATCCGGGATCACCAGGATATCGGAGAACAGAATTGCGGCATCCAGACCGAAACGACGGATGGGCTGAAGCGTTACCTCTGTCGCCAAATCCGGATTGTAACAGAGATCCAGGAAACTTCCCGCGATCTTCCGTGTTTCCTTGTACTCCGGAAGGTATCGACCGGCTTGTCTCATAAGCCAGATCGGAGGAGGGCTTACCGTTTCCCCACCCAAGACCCTCATAACAGTCCGTTCGGTCATCGCACTCAACTTTTCTAAATAAAAAAACAAAGAGATTTAAAAGATTTTCTATTTCTTAGAGTCGGTGAGTAGCAAGGATTAAAAACTTTCAAGCTAATATGCCGCACTTGACCGATGGCGCCGCACCATGTGGATTTCCTAAAACCGCTTTTTCTGGATCGTTTTGGATAATACTGTTTCGATCATATTTTTCATAGACTTACGAGAGCGAAAGATGACTCCGTAGCTGTGGATAAGAAGATAACAGGCTGAGATCCATTTTCCTTTCTCCCAGCAATTCACAGCGGCCTCTTGGCTTGCTACACCGGGTAGCGAAGTGTGGATAAACAGGCAGTTTTCCGCCTGGCTGGACGGATCGCGAGTGCCGTCCCGGATTTGTCCATCCTTATCAACAGGGGCCCAAAAACAGCGTGGAGAACAAAAAAAACTTCTTCCATCTACACCTGATATCGGACTCAACCGGAGAGACTCTGATGTCTGCCGGCCGAGCGGTCACGGCGCAGTTTCACGCATCCATGCCGATCGAACATGTCTATCCGATGATCCGCAATCAAAAGCAGTTGCAGACAGTGGTGGAGGAGATCGATCGCCAGCCCGGGATCGTGCTTTACACCATCGTCGATCAGCAGCTGTCCTCTTTCCTCGAGATCCAGTGCCACGCGCTTGGCGTGCCATGCGTGAACGTGCTGGAGCCGATCATCGGCATCTTTCAGACCTATCTTGGCGCGACCTCGCGACGGCGGGTCGGGGCACAACATGCCTTGAACGCGGATTATTTCGCCCGGATCGAAGCGCTGAATTTCGCCATGGATCATGATGATGGGCAGATGCCGGAACATTACGATGAGGCGGACGTCGTCATAATCGGGATCAGCCGCACCTCGAAAACGCCGACGAGCATCTATCTGGCAAATCGCGGCATCAAAACCGCGAATATTCCAGTCGTTCCGAACGTGCCGTTGCCCGAGAGTATCTACAAGGCGACCAAGCCTCTGATTGTCGGGCTGGTCGCGACGTCCGATCGGATATCTCAGATCCGCGAGAACCGCGAACTCGGCGCCACGGGTGGTTTCGACAGGGGACAATATATCGACCGGGCGACAATCATGGAGGAGCTGAAATATGCGCGCGCGCTCTGCGCCCGCAACAACTGGCCCCTGATCGACGTGACGCGGCGTTCGATCGAAGAGACGGCTGCTGCTATCCTTGCCCTGCGTCAACGGACACGCTAATCCGATTCTCGATATTCATCGGAGAGAGCCATGACGTCCGAACTGATCCTTGCATCTGCCAGTGCCTCGCGCCAGATGCTGATGCGCAACGCTGGTCTTACGTTTTCAAGCATTCCAGCGGATATCGATGAGCGCGCGATTGATGCCAGGCTCGAAGCGGATGGGGCAGCGCCCGAGACTATTGCACTGGAGCTCGCCAAGGCCAAGGCAGTTGCCGTGAGCCTTCTCCACCCGGATGCCTTCGTCATCGGTTCGGACCAGACCATGTCGCTTGGCAGCAGGATTTATCACAAGGCGAAGGATATGAGGGAGGCCCATGCAAATCTCCTATCCCTATCCGGTAAAACGCACCTGTTGAATTGCGGCGTCGCACTGGCAAAGGACGGGGAGGTGCAATGGCAAGCCGTCAGTATTGCAAGAATGACGGTCCGCGAACTCTCATCCGAATACGTCTCTCGTTATCTCGAACGATCCGGCTCAAAGGTTCTTTCCAGCGTCGGCGCCTATCAATTGGAGGGAGAGGGAATCCAGCTATTCAATGATATTGAAGGCGATTACTTCACCATTCTCGGGCTCCCGCTTCTTCCTCTTTTGACGCAATTGCGGGAGCTTGGAGTGATTGATGGCTGATTCACGTGAAACATTAACCAAGAAAGCCTTCGTAACCGGCTATCCGATCAAGCATTCCCGCTCCCCTTTGATCCATAATTTTTGGCTGAACCATTTTCAGATCGATGGTCTTTATGAGGCGGTGGAAAAATCGCCCGAAGATTTTACGTCATTCCTTGGCTCTTTGAAGCAAAAGGATGCACCCTATGTCGGCGGAAATGTCACTATTCCCCACAAGGAATCCGCCTACCGATTGGCGGACAAGCCTGATGAACTGGCTGAAGAGCTTGGTGCGGCCAATACGATCTGGATTGAAGACGGCGTGCTCCATGCGAGCAATACGGACGGTTTTGGCTTTGTCGCCAATCTCGATGATAAGCAGCCTGGCTGGGAGAAGACCGACAAAGCACTGGTGCTTGGGGCAGGGGGCGCCAGCCGTGCCGTCATCCAGGCCCTTCGCAATCGTGGCATCTCGGAAATCCACGTCGTCAATCGTACCGTGGAACGGGCGCAGGAACTTGCCGACCGGTTCGGTTCAAATGTCTACGCGCATTCATTGGACGCCCTCGCCGAGGTCTTGAAAGGCTGCGGGCTTTTCGTCAACACCACCTCGCTTGGCATGGATGGTGCCGAGGCGCCCTTCATCGACTTTTCACCTCTGTCGAAGAACGCAGTCGTGACGGATATCGTCTATGTGCCATTGCAAACGCCGATCATGGCGATGGCGGAACAGCAGGGTTTTGTGACAGTCGATGGTCTTGGAATGCTGCTTCATCAGGCCCGACCTGGCTTTGAAAAGTGGTTTGGGCAAAGACCGGATGTCACCCCGGCACTTCGCGCGATGATCGTTGCAGATATGGATCGGCACGCATGATCGTCATCGGCCTGACCGGCTCCATTGGTATGGGAAAGAGCACAACCGCCAGACTTTTTGCCGAAGAAGGTGTGCCGGTTTGTGACTCCGATGCACTGGTACATGAGCTTTACCAGACGGACGCCGTCGCGCCGATTGCTGCCGTCTTCCCGGAGACTGTGAGGGAAGGGAAGGTAGACCGTGCGATCTTAAGCCAGATGCTGCGTGAGAATCCGGCTCAGTTTTCCGTTCTGGAAAACATAGTTCACCCGCTCGTCCGCGCCAGACAGGATGCTTTCATCTTGGAGCAAAGAGCCAAGGGTATGGCAGTGGCACTTCTCGACATCCCGCTGCTATTCGAGACGAAGGCCGAGACGCGCGTGGATGTTGTCGTGGTTGTCAGCTGTGCGCCCGATATTCAGAGGGAGCGTGTCTTATCGCGCCCAGGCATGACGGAAGCGAAGTTTGCTATGATCCTGGCCCGGCAAATGCCGGATGCGGACAAGCGCAGGAAAGCCGATTTCGTCATCGATACGGGACGTGGTATTGAGGACGCAAAAGCCCAGGTCCGCTCCGTGCTTCAGGCGCTTTCGCAGCGGTAGTTCTAAAACCGCGGAGAGCTTGAGGATGAGTGCCAGCATGTACAAGGATACGAATTCGATGCGCGAAATTATTTTCGATACGGAAACCACAGGCTTGGAGTCCAAGTTCGACCGCATCATTGAAATTGGCGGGATTGAGCTCGTCAATCATTTTCCAACTGGCAGATCGATCCACATCTACATCAATCCGGAAGATCGTAAGGTGCATCCGGATGCGCTCGCGGTGCATGGGATCACCGATGAGTTTCTCCAGGACAAGCCGAAATTTGCCGATGTTGTCGGCCAGATTCGCGAATTTTTCGATGGCGCCCGTTGGGTGGCGCACAATGCCACCTTCGATATGGGTTTCATCAACGCGGAATTTGCCCGCTTGGGTATTGAGCCCGTGTCGCCGGAATGGGTGACGGATACGCTGGCGCTGGCGCGACGGAAGCATCCTATGGGTCCGAATTCCCTCGATGCGCTTTGCCGTCGATATGGCGTCGACAATTCGCGTCGTGACAAGCACGGCGCATTGCTCGACTCCGAACTTTTGGCGGAAGTTTACATCGAGATGATCGGTGGTCGTCAGACGGCGCTGGGTTTTGGTTCGGCGGCGAAAACGCAAGTCGCCATGCATGAGGACGAACAGCCTGTGGCACCGCTACAGCGTGAGCGGCCACTCCCACCGCGACTTGATGTGCAGGCACTGGCGGCCCATGAGAAGCTTGTTCAGTCCATGGGCGACAAGGCGATCTGGAACAAATACCGCCAGTCATCCTGAGGTTTCCGACCTGCCATCCGGCCAACAAAAAACCCGGGCGTTTGAACCCGGGTTCTGAATGGGTGTGTTTCGATCCGATCAGTTCGGAACGGCTTGGACCTGAGAGCGGGCCTGTTCTTCAGCGACGCGCTGAGCAAACATCTGCGCGAAATCGATAGGGTCGATCATCAGTGGCGGGAAGCCGCCATTGCGTGTCACGTCTGCAATGATCTGACGGGCGAAGGGGAAGAGCAGGCGCGGGCACTCGATAAAGAGGACCGGCAGCATGTGCTCCTGCGGGAAGCCGGTGATGCGGAAGACGCCGCCATAGGTCAGTTCGGCCACGAACAGAACCTTGTCGCCATCCTTGGCTTCGGCGTTCAGCGTCAAGACAACATCGAAATCCGAACCGGAAATCGGGTTTGCATTGACGTTGACATTGATGTTGATCGAAGGCGCGCCATCACGAGCCTGAAGCGAACGCGGTGCACCCGGATTTTCGAATGAAAGATCCTTCGTGTACTGGGTCAGAATATTGAGAGACGGCGCCGCGCCGTTCTGTGCACCATTTTCAGTGGTCATGATATGCCTCGCAAAGTGAATGCCGTGAAAGCCGTCTATCATCTGGGCCGGGGGCTTACAACCCTTCCGCCCCCGCCGGAGAGTTAGTGTCTCGGCAGATCGCGGTCGTTGCGATCCGGTGACCAGGGTGAATTGTTTGGGCCTTCTCTATGAAAATCCTCATCATCCAGATCGACCACTTTCGATGATTCCGGACCACGTGGGTTGCTGCGGAAGCCTCCGCGGGCAAAATCCGTGACGATGATGTTCGGCCAGAACGCCTTCCAGAAAAACCTCCGCACCGCCGGGACGAGCAGAAGAAGCCCTATGACATCGGTGATGAAGCCGGGAACGAAGAGCAGAATACCCGCGATCACGCGCATACCGTCGCTGACAAGCGCCTCTGCCGGCTGGTCGCCGGTGCGGCCTGCATTTTGCAGATTACGCACCATGCCAAGCCCGCCATTGCGCAGGATGATCAGGCCCAGCATCGAGGTGAGCACGATCAGCGCAAGGGTTGGCCACAGACCGATTGCCTTTCCGACGACGATGAAGCCGGCGATTTCCAGAATGGGCATCAGCAGGACGATGACCGGCAGCAGTGAGAAACGCATATTTCTAGCCTTGCGTGTTGTAATGTGAGCAGAAAACCGATCTGCAGGAACCGCCGATTGAACCTGCATATTTGAAGATTGCACGGATGCAGACTATATGATGGTTCAACATTGGATTTAAATGGTGGTTTCGGTAAAAGATGGGCTCAAGCGACTTCATAACATTGTTTTTCCTTGTGGCGGCGGTGCTGATCTTTTTCCAGCTGCGCAGTGTGCTTGGCCGCCGCACCGGCAACGAGAAGCCGCCATTTGATCCTTTCAGCGCCCGTGAAGCTGCAAAAGCGCCGGTTGACGATAACAAGGTCGTTACCTTGCCGAAGCGTGGCGAGACCGAGGAAAATCGTTTTGCCGCTGTGGATGCGGTGGCGGCTCCCGGTTCTGCTCTGAACGACTCCTTGCGTCAGCTGGTCGAGAGCGATCCGTCCTTCCAGCCCAAGGAATTTCTCAACGGTGCCCGCATGGCCTATGAGATGATCGTCATGGCGTTTGCCGATGGCGACCGCAACAGCTTGAAGAATCTCCTGTCCAAGGAAGTTTATGAGGGTTTCGATGCGGCAATCTCCGACCGCGAAAAGCGCGGCGAAGTGGTGAAGTCCACCTTCGTCGGCATCGAGACGATCGATATCACCCAGGCTGCGGTGCGTGGTTCAGAAGAGCAGATCACATTGCGCATTATCAGCCAGTTGATATCCGCCACCTACGACAAGGACGGCAAGCTGGTGGATGGAGACCCTGAAAACGTATCCGAAGTAGACGATATCTGGACCTTCTCCCGTGATATCCGTTCGCGCGATCCGAACTGGAAACTGATCGCAACCGAATCCGAAGCATGAGCACGGACGCTGATTTTCACCTGACACAGGTGTCATTTGATGAGCTGGAGGGCTGGGGGCAGGATGATCCCTCAGCCCTTTTTGCCGCTATGGGCGATATTCTGAACTATCTTACCAAGGGCAAACCCTATCGCACTGCGAGCTTAGGCCTCACAGCCGAGGACCTAACCGCGCTGCTGGAAAAGGCAAAGACTGCAAATATTGGCGGTCCCGATCAGGCACGTGCCTTCTTCGAGGAACACTGCGTTCCCTTCCGGATCACTTTGCCGGATGACAAGCGCGGCTTCGTTACCGCTTTCTACGAGCCGGAACTTGAGGTCTCGGCCATACGAGACAATGTCTGGAAATATCCGATCTACAATCGGCCGGCCGATCTGATCGATCTCGATGACGGAAACCGCCCCTCCCATATCGATCCCTATTACGCTTTTGCCTTGGAGAAGGACGGTCAAATTTCCGAATATCCGGATCGTCGGCAGATCGATCAGGGCTATCTTGAGAGCAGGGGTCTCGAAATCGCCTTTGCGAAATCCAAGGTCGATCTGTTCTTCGTCCATGTTCAGGGCGCTGCAAGGCTCAGATTTACGGATGGGTCACTGAAACGCATTACCTATTCTGCAAAGACTGGGCACCGCTTTTCGCCGATCGGTCGCCTCTTGCTGGATCGCGGAGAATTGGATCCAGCGACCATCTCGATGCAGACGATCCGTCAGTGGCTTGCCGATCATCCCGACCAGGTGGATGAAGTGCTCTGGCACAATCGATCCTACATTTTCTTCCGTGAGGCAGCAGTCGACGGGCTCGATCTCGGGCCGATCGCCGCGGCCAAGGTGCCGCTGGTTGCAGGGCGATCTCTCGCCGTAGACCGCTTGATCCATACCTTTGGTTTTCCGTTCTTCATCCAGTCTCCGAGCCTCACCCATCTGGACGGCGGAAAGCCCTTTGCGCGATTGATGCTGGCGCTCGATACCGGATCTGCCATCGTCGGACCGGCGCGGGGCGATATCTTCACCGGCTCGGGTGACGGAGCAGGGGAGCTTGCAGGCACCGTGCGCAATCAAGCGGATTTCACTATACTCATCCCGAAAGAGGCTGCGAAAAGGTATTCCTGATGAAGGGTGGGCGCAAACTCGGCAAGGAGGAGCGTGTTCTCTGGGGGAAGGTCGCCCGGACGGCACGACCCATGTCCGGGCGCATGGAAGAGTTGCTGACCTTCGAGGATGTCGAGGCGGAGCCTGCGCCAGCGCAACCCGTCGCGCCCACTAAGTCCATTCCACCGTTTCCGCGCATGATCATAGAGCCGGTTCCCGAGCCTTCCACGCCGAATGTGAAGAAGGACCGGGTCCATCATCCGTTGGAAAAGCCGGTCAAGCGTAAGCTGACCCGCGGTCGCCTGGCGCTTGAGGCGCGCATCGATCTTCACGGCATGTTCCAGAGCGAAGCGCATGCGGTGTTGCTCGATTTCCTCGTGCGTGCGCATGAGCGGGGCTTGCGCCATGTATTGGTGATCACCGGCAAGGGCCGGTCCATGGGCAGCGACGGTGCTTTGAAACGCGCGGTCCCCATGTGGTTTTCCAAACCCGAATACCGCCACCTGATCTCGTCTTACGAGGACGCCTCCATGAACCATGGAGGGGACGGCGCACTTTACGTGCGGCTGGCCCGCAGGCGCGGAGACAAGACGTGACACCCTTTGCCGAAGCGGTCCGGCGGTTGCGAGAGCAAAAGGGCGTGACGCAAAAAGAGATGGCACTCGCAATCGGCGTCTCGCCTGCCTATCTCTCTGCTCTGGAACACGGGAAACGTGGTACCCCAAGCTTTGATCTGTTGCAGCGCATTGCTGGATACTTCAACATCATCTGGGATGACGCCGAGGAATTGTTCCGCTTGGCGGGTACATCGCATCCCCGTGTCACCATCGATACGGCGGGTCTTGCGCCGGAATATACTGCTTTTGCCAACGCTCTTGCGCGTGATATTCGCAAGCTGCCTCCGACTGTGATAGACGAGTTATCAGCCGTGCTGCAAAAAGGCCGTTCTTGTGACTGAAAGTCGCGCTATCCCCTGTTTTATCGAGGGTTTGAGGGGCGCAGACTTTGGATATCGGGGCGGAATTCCTATAGTCGGCCAACTGGATTGAAAGTGATTCGCTGCGATTGCGCGCCCGAAAAAGCGGTGCGCTCTGGCAGCGCCCATTGGAAAGAATGCTTATGACTGAAACACCGTCGAGCGAAAACAGCGTGAATACGGAATATGGAGCCGATTCGATCAAGGTTCTCAAGGGCCTCGATGCTGTGCGCAAACGTCCCGGCATGTATATCGGGGATACTGACGATGGGTCCGGCCTTCACCACATGGTCTATGAGGTGGTGGACAACGCCATCGACGAGGCGCTGGCCGGTCATGCCGATCTCGTCACCGTGACGTTGAATGCCGATGGCTCCGTCACCGTCACGGATAACGGCCGCGGCATCCCGACAGACATACACACCGGCGAAGGCGTGTCCGCTGCTGAAGTCATCATGACGCAGCTCCACGCCGGCGGCAAGTTCGACCAGAATTCCTATAAGGTATCTGGTGGTCTGCATGGCGTGGGCGTTTCGGTCGTCAACGCCCTATCCGTCTGGCTGAAGCTTCGTATCCGCCGCAATGGGAAGGTCCATGAAATCTCCTTCACCCACGGCGTCGCGGATAAGCCGCTGGAAGTCATCGGCGAATATGAAGGCCGCTCCGGCACGGAAGTCACCTTCCTGGCGAGCACCGATACCTTCACCATGACGGAATATAATTACGCCACCCTCGAACATCGCCTGCGCGAACTCGCCTTCCTCAATTCCGGCGTTCGCATTCTTCTGACCGACAAGCGCCACTCCGATATCAAGCAGGAGGAGATGGTTTACGATGGCGGTCTCGAAGCCTTCGTGCGCTATCTCGACCGCGCGAAGAAGCCGCTGGTGGATAAGCCCGTTTCCATTCGCGGCGAAAAGGACGGCATCACGGTGGAAGTGGCCATGTGGTGGAACGACAGCTACCACGAGAATGTGCTCTGCTTTACCAACAACATTCCCCAGCGCGACGGCGGCACGCATATGGCAGGCTTCCGCGGTGCGCTGACGCGTCAGGTCACCTCCTATGCGGATAGCTCCGGCATCACCAAGAAGGAAAAAGTCTCGCTTCAGGGCGAAGACTGCCGTGAAGGTCTGACTGCCGTTCTGTCGGTGAAGGTTCCTGACCCGAAATTCTCGTCGCAGACCAAGGACAAGCTCGTTTCCTCCGAAGTGCGTCCGGTTGTCGAAAATCTCGTCAACGAAGCGCTCAGCACCTGGTTCGAAGAACATCCGACGGAAGCGAAAATCCTTGTCGGCAAAGTAGTCGAAGCTGCCATCGCACGTGAAGCGGCGCGCAAGGCACGCGAGCTGACCCGTCGTAAGGGCGCGCTCGATATCGCCTCGCTGCCGGGCAAGCTTGCGGATTGCTCCGAGCGCGATCCGGCGAAGTCCGAACTCTTCCTCGTCGAGGGTGACTCCGCTGGCGGTTCGGCCAAACAGGGACGCTCACGTGAGACCCAGGCGATCCTGCCGCTGCGCGGCAAGATCCTCAATGTCGAACGTGCCCGCTTCGACAAGATGCTGTCCAGCCAGGAAATCGGCACACTGATTACAGCGCTTGGCACGTCGATTGGCAAGGACGAGTTCAATGCCGATAAGCTGCGCTACCACAAGATCATTATCATGACCGATGCTGATGTGGACGGCGCCCATATTCGCACCCTGCTTTTGACCTTCTTCTTCCGCCAGATGCCGGAATTGATCGAGCGCGGCCATCTCTATATTGCCCAGCCACCGCTCTATAAGGTGACGCGCGGCAAGTCCGTTCAGTATCTGAAGGATGAAAAGGCGCTTGAAGATTACCTGATCTCCATGGGGATAGAGGAAGCATCGCTGACGCTTGGCTCCGGCGAAGTTCGAGTTGGAGAAGATTTGCGCGAAGTGATTGCGGATGCCGTTCGCATGCGTTCGCTGATCGATGGCCTGCACTCCCGCTACAACCGTTCCGTCGTGGAGCAGGCGGCGATCGCCGGTGCGCTCAATCCTGAAATCTCGGCTGACGCCAGCCAGGCAGACGCGACGGTGGCTGAAGTCTCTCGCCGTCTGGACATGATCGCTGAAGAGACGGAGCGCGGCTGGTCTGGTGAGGTTTTGGCCGATGGCGGCTTGCGCTTCCAGCGCATGGTGCGCGGCGTCAAGGAACTTTCCACCATCGACATGGGCCTGCTCGGTTCCGCCGATGCCCGCCATATCGATCAGCTGGCGGCGCGCAGCCGCGAGGTCTATGCAACCGTCCCGGTCTTGCAACGCAAGGATGGAAGCCTGCAGATCTCCGGTCCCCGCGCGCTTCTGGAAGCGATCTTTGCCGCAGGGCGCAAGGGTCTCTCCATGCAGCGCTATAAGGGTCTCGGTGAAATGAACGCCGAGCAGCTGTGGGAAACGACACTTGACGCCAATGTGCGTTCGCTCCTCCAGGTCAAGGTCAATGACGCGACCGACGCCGACGGGCTGTTTGCCCGCTTGATGGGCGACGAAGTCGAACCACGTCGCGACTTTATTCAGGAAAACGCGCTCAGCGTCGCGAACCTCGATATCTGATTTGGCTGTGGATCGTGTTGCATCACGATTCACGTGAAACAGTTTGTTAAGAAACCCGGCAGCGATGCCGGGTTTTTTGCTGATGAGAAGGGGTGGCTGCGCCTCCATCAAGCTGGAGCTGACATGATATTTGCTACATTGCATTCAGAGCGGCGCTGGTACTCCTCGGATCAAGTCAGAGGATGGCGTGAGAGTGAAGGAGCCCGACTACAATCGCATGGCGAGTCAGATTCCGAGCGTCTTCTCGGGCATCGCCTGATTCTTTAGAATCCGGCTAATATTCGGATCTCCCGAACGTCAGTCCGCCTTTCCGGTGAACTTACCTTCGAACGCGATCTCCGACAGCGGAAGCCTTTTGCTCGGTACCTCCCGTTCTGCAAGATCATCAGGAAGCGTGCTCTTATGGGCGATCTTGCCAATCGCGACCACGGCTTCCACGGCGTAGCCTTCCGGCACGTCCAATTGCTCGGCGATCTTATCCTTGAATATGCCGGCCATCCCATGGGCATGATAACCAAGCTTATGCGCCTGCATGGCAAGAGCAAACCAGGCAGCACCGGCGTCGAAGGAGTGGGTGGTCGCAGGCTTCTTCTCGCCATCGCGGAGATTGTAGGTGCGCGACAGGATGACGATCAGGGCCGCAGCGTTCTTGGCCCAGCGCTGATTTCCTTCCATCAGAAAGCTGACGAACCCGTCCCATTCTGGCGAGCCCTTAAGTGCATAGACGAAGCGCCAAGGTTGCAGGTTGGAAGCAGAGGGCGTCCATCGCGCTGCATCGAGGATCGTCAGCGCATCGTCCTTTGGTATCGGCTCGCCGTCATAGGCGCGCGGCGACCAGCGATCGAGAAAAAGAGGGTGAATAGGATAATCTGTCTCACGAGAATTGCTGGTCGTCATGATCTGTCCTTATCAACAGAGGAGGCAAGGAATGGCGATCGTATTTTTTCGGCCTCTTCATGGTCAAGGGGTGACAAGGATAAATAGTTCGTTCATATATGCATCATCTTGTCTGACAACTGGGAGAGATCCATGAAACTGATGCGCGTCGGCCAGCCCGGCCACGAAAAGCCCGCCATTCTCGATGCGGAAGGAAAAGTCCGCGATCTCTCTGCCCACGTGAAGGACATTGGCGGCGAAGCGATTTCGCCGGAAGGCTTGAAGAAGATTGCGGCACTCGATCTGTCCACGCTTCCGGTTCTCACCGAAGATCGCATTGGCGCTTGCGTTGCCGGAACCGGCAAGTTCATTTGCATCGGTCTCAACTTCTCGGACCATGCTGCGGAAACCGGTGCCGCCGTTCCACCCGAGCCAGTCATCTTCATGAAGGCCACCTCGGCCATCGTCGGCCCGAACGACAATGTCGTCATTCCGCGTGGCTCTGAAAAGACCGACTGGGAAGTCGAACTCGGCGTCGTCATCGGCAAGACAGCGAAATATGTGTCGGAAGCCGACGCGCTCGATTACGTCGCTGGCTACTGCGTCTCGCACGATGTCTCCGAACGTGCCTTCCAGACGGAGCGCCAGGGCCAGTGGACCAAGGGCAAGTCCTGTGACACCTTCGGCCCGATCGGCCCATGGCTCGTTACCAAGGACGAGATTGCCGATCCGCAGAACCTCGGCATGTGGCTGAAGGTCAATGGTGAGACCATGCAGAACGGCTCCAGCAAGACCATGGTCTATGGTGTTGCCAATGTCGTGTCCTATCTTAGCCAGTTCATGTCTCTGCATCCAGGCGACGTCATCTCCACTGGCACGCCTCCGGGTGTCGGTCTCGGCATGAAGCCACAGCGCTTCCTCAAAGCCGGTGATGTTGTCGAGCTTGGCATTGAAGGTCTTGGCTCTCAGAAGCAGACGTTCGTCGCCGATATCTAAAGAATGAACCGGTCCAGCCCTCTCCTCGCGCTCCGTATCCGGCGGAGGAGGGGGCAGGGCTGAACCAAGCAGTTTTGTGCAACTGCGAAAAGATGCTAGACTGTCACAAAAGACGACGATGACGACGGGAGGCGTTTATTCGTGTTCTACCATCTTTATGAAATGAACCATGCGGCCATGGCACCCTTGCGGGCCGGTGCCGACCTGATGCGCCAGGCGTGCAACAATCCTCTTAATCCCCTGTTCAACACCGCTTTTGGCCGCAGCCTTGACGCAGGCTTCGAAGTCTTCGAGCGTTTGACGCGTCGCTATGGCAAGCCTGAATTCGGGATTTCCAAGACCGTGATCGATGGCAAAATCACCGCGGTCTCTGAAGAGGTGGTTTGGTCGAAAGCCTTCTGCCGACTGATCCACTTCAATCGTGCGCCTCCCGAAAATAGGCCAGCCGATCCTAAAATCCTGTTGGTGGCACCGATGTCCGGTCACTACGCCACGCTTTTGCGCGGCACGGTGGAAGCGCTGCTCCCCCATGCGGATATCTACATTACCGACTGGATCGATGCGCGTACGGTTCCACTGACGGAAGGCCGCTTCGATCTGGATGATTACATCTCCTACGTGATCGAGATGCTGCATCACTTGGGTAGTGGCGCCCATGTGGTTGCCGTCTGCCAGCCCTCAGTGCCGGTTCTTGCTGCCGTGGCGTTGATGGAGGCGGATCAAGATCCTCTCGCACCGGCGTCGATGACGCTGATGGGTGGACCGATCGATACGCGCATCAATCCCACCGGCGTCAACGAGCTGGCAAAAGCAAAGCCGATCGACTGGTTTCGCGACAATGTCGTCATGGCTGTTCCGTGGCCACAACCGGGTTTCGGGCGTTCCGTCTATCCGGGTTTCCTCCAGCTCTCCGGCTTCATGTCGATGAACCTCGACCGGCACATGACGGCGCATAAGGATTTCTATCTGAATCTCGTCAAGAACGACGGCGATTCGGCTGAAAAGCATCGGGAGTTCTACGACGAATATCTCGCCGTCATGGATCTGACTGCCGAGTTCTACCTCCAGACCGTCGAGACCGTCTTTATCGAGCATGCTCTTCCAAAAGGCACGATGATGCACAGGGGCAGGGTGGTTGATCCGGCTGCGATACGCAACGTTGCGCTCTTCACCGTCGAGGGCGAGAATGACGATATCTCCGGTGTCGGCCAGACGAAGGCGGCGCATGATCTTTGCCTGAATCTGCCAGCAGAGAAACGGCGCCATTATATGCAGCCGGATGTCGGCCATTACGGCGTCTTCAACGGTTCGCGCTTCCGCAAAGAGATCGTTCCGCAGATGGTGGCCTTTTTCAAAGACCATCAACCCTGGAGGTGAACGGAGCGGATGGCTTTTGGAGGCGGAAAGCGCTATGACGGCGTCATGTTTTCGCTGCTTCGAAAGTCCCCAAAATCGACGTCTTCCCGCAAACCGGTGTTCACTCAACGCACGGTGGACGTTGGCGGGCGGAATGTGCCGATCACCATCAAGGAGAATCAGCGGGCAACACGCATCACGCTTCGCATCGAGCCGGGCGGTAAAGCACTGACGCTGACCATCCCCTACGGTCTGCATCACGCGCAGGTCGACATGTTTCTTGATCGTCATCAGGGCTGGCTGGAAGCCAAGTTTTCCAAGTTTTCCGCGCCAACGGGGATGAGCGATGGTGCGACCATTTCCATCCGCGGCACGCCGCACGCCATCCGGCACACGAGATCGATGCGCGGTATCACCCATATCGCCCAGGATGAAAACGGTCAGCCTCTGCTCAAGGTCAGCGGTTTGCCCGAACATACCGGACGCCGCGTGGCGACCTTCCTCAAGAAGGAAGCACGCGCCGATCTTGAGCGGCTTGTCGCAATCCACGCCAAGGCTGTTGGAAGGCCGGTGCGCTCCATTTCGATGAAGGATACCCGCAGCCGCTGGGGGTCCTGTTCGCACGAAGGCAACCTGAGCTTCTCTTGGCGCATCGTCATGGCGCCGGAAAGCGTTATCGATTATCTCGCCGCTCACGAAGTCGCCCATCTGAAAGAGATGAACCACGGACCGAAATTTTGGGCACTCTGCAAGAAGCTCTGCCCGGAGATGGAGAAGGCAAAAGCCTGGCTAAAGCAGAACGGGTCTCAACTTCACGCCATAGACTTCGATTGAGCTCAATCAAAGGTTTGGATTCACGTGAAACATGTCTGGGCTGATCGTCTTCCCCCGCATTTTGGCTCGACTCGCACGCCTTTTCATGTCACGTCCCAGTCATGAAAAGTGCCAGAACACCGGACATCAAGATTTGCGGGCTGAAAACGCCGGAAGCCGTCGAACGCGCGGTCCGGCGTGGGGCGACGCATATCGGTTTCATCTTCTTCGAAAAGAGCCCGCGCCACATCGAGCCGGATATTGCCGGTAAATTGGCGGATGCCGTCCGTGGCAGCGTCAAGATCGTTGCCGTCACCGTCAATGCTGACAACGACGAGCTGGATGAGATCATTGATCTTCTGAAACCTGATATCCTTCAATTGCATGGCAGCGAGAGCCCGGAGCGCGTATTGAGCATCAAGGCGCTCTACGGCCTGCCGGTGATGAAGGCTTTTTCTATTCGTGACGCCGATGATCTCGCCAAGATCGATCCCTATATCGGGATCGCGGACAGTTTTCTTTTCGATGCTAAGGCACCGGCGGGATCTGAACTGCCGGGAGGCAATGGCGTCTCCTTTGATTGGAGCGTTCTGCATTCTCTTGACGAAGGCGTGAGTTACATGCTTTCCGGAGGTCTGAACGCCGATAACGTCGCTGAGGCTCTGGCGAAAACCGGGGCGGGTGGACTGGATGTGTCCTCAGGCGTGGAAAGCGCGCCGGGTGTAAAGGATTTGGCCAGGATCGACGCATTTTTCGATGCGGTTCGATCGGCTAGGCTGCAGGGAGTTTGAAAGTGAACGAAACGCTGAAACCCAACTCGTTTCGCGCCGGTCCCGATGAGGACGGACGCTTCGGTATCTACGGAGGCCGCTTCGTTGCCGAAACGCTGATGCCTTTGATCCTCGACCTGCAAGCCGAGTGGGAAAAGGCTAAGAACGATCCGGAGTTCAAGGCGGAGCTTGAACACCTCAACACCCATTATACCGGCCGCCCGAGCCCGATCTATTTCGCCGAACGCCTCACCGCTGAGCTTGGCGGCGCGAAGATCTACTTCAAGCGCGATGAGTTGAACCACACCGGTTCGCACAAGATCAACAACTGCCTTGGCCAGATCCTTCTTGCCAAGCGCATGGGCAAGACCCGCATCATCGCCGAAACCGGTGCCGGTCAGCACGGCGTGGCCTCCGCGACGGTCGCCGCACGCTTTGGTATTCCGTGCGTGGTCTACATGGGCGCGACGGATGTGGAGCGTCAGGCGCCCAACGTGTTCCGCATGAAGCTCCTCGGTGCCGAAGTGAAGCCTGTGACGGCTGGCCACGGCACGCTGAAGGATGCCATGAACGAGGCGCTGCGCGACTGGGTCACCAATGTCGACGATACCTATTATATGATCGGGACAGCAGCTGGCCCGCATCCCTATCCCGAAATGGTGCGAGAGTTCCAGTCGGTTATCGGTAAGGAAGCGCGTGAGCAACTGTTGGCACTCGAGGGTCGTTTGCCGGATATGCTGGTCGCAGCCGTGGGCGGTGGTTCCAACGCCATCGGCCTGTTCCATCCATTCCTCGATGATACGAGCGTCAAGATTGTCGGCGTCGAGGCGGGAGGTAAGGGTCTGGACGGTGAAGAGCATTGCGCCTCGCTGACCGCCGGATCGCCGGGAGTTCTGCATGGCAACCGCACCTATCTTCTCCAGGACGGTGACGGCCAGATCAAGGAAGGTCATTCCATCTCGGCCGGTCTCGATTATCCGGGCATCGGGCCTGAGCATTCCTGGCTGAAGGATGCCGGTCGCGTGGAATATGTGCCGATCATGGACAATGAGGCGCTTGAGGCCTTCCAGATGCTGACACGCACGGAAGGCATTATTCCGGCACTCGAGCCAAGCCACGCCTTGGCGGAAGTCATCAAGCGTGCGCCGAAGATGGGCAAGGATGAGATCATTGTGATGAATCTCTGTGGCCGCGGCGACAAGGATATTTTCACGGTCGGTAAAATTCTGGGAATGGGACTTTGATATGACTGCACGTATGGACAAGCGCTTTGCCGATCTGCGTGCGCAAAATCGTCCGGCCCTCGTGACTTACTTCATGGGCGGCGATCCTGATTTCCAAACTTCGCTCGGCATCATGAAGGCTCTGCCGGAAGCCGGTGCCGATGTGATCGAACTCGGCATGCCGTTTTCCGACCCGATGGCGGACGGCCCGGCGATCCAGATGGCCGGACAGCGGGCGCTAAAGGGTGGCCAGACGCTGGCAACCACGCTCGATCTGGCGCGTGAATTCCGAAAGGAAGATGACGAGACGCCGATCGTGCTGATGGGTTACTACAATCCGATCTACATCTATGGCGTCGATAAGTTTCTGAACGATGCGCTTTCCGCCGGAATCGACGGCCTGATCGTGGTCGATCTGCCACCGGAGATGGATGACGAATTGTGCATCCCTGCTGTCGAGAAGGACGTCAATTTCATCCGTCTGGCAACGCCGACAACCGATGAGAAGCGTCTTCCGACCGTCCTGAAGAACACCTCCGGCTTCGTCTATTATGTCTCGATGAACGGGATCACCGGTTCGGCCTTGCCCGATCCATCGACGATTTCCGGTGCCGTGGAGCGGATCAAGTCGCATACCGATCTGCCCGTCTGCGTTGGCTTCGGCGTCAAGACGGCCGATCACGCAAAGGCGATCGGTGCGGTGGCCGATGGTGTCGTGGTCGGTTCGGCCATCGTCAACCAGATCGCGCTGAGCCTGACCAAGGATGGCAAGGCGACGAATGACACTGTGCCAGCGGTAACAACACTGGTAAAGGGCCTTTCGACGGGCGTGCGCGCCTCGCGCGCATAAGACCAAGGCGGTATCAGGTCGGCACCGACTTGAAATCGCCATGCTGATTTTGAATTAAGAAAAGACGAGCGGAATAAGGTTGAAATCGCAGCGATGCGTCACCATTCCGCTCAACTGCTGCCGAAGGATCGTCGGTTCAGCGCGGACAGTCAGGAGTGAAGAACGTGAACTGGATTACCAATTACGTACGCCCGCGGATCAATTCCATGCTGGGCCGCCGGGACACCCCGGAAAACCTCTGGATCAAGTGCCCGGAAACCGGCGAGATGGTCTTCCACAAGGATCTGGAAGATAACAAGTGGGTCATTCCCGCGTCCGGCTTCCACATGAAGATGCCAGCGAAGGCGCGCCTTGCCGATCTTTTCGATGACGGTGCCTATGAGGCGCTGCCGCAGCCGAAAGTGGCACAGGACCCGCTGAAATTCCGTGATTCGAAGAAATACTCCGACCGCTTGCGCGATAGCCGCGTAAAGACCGAGCAGGAAGACACGATCCTGGCGGGCGTCGGCAAGCTTCAAGGCCTGAAGATCGTCGCCGTCGTGCACGAGTTCCAGTTCATGGGTGGCTCGCTCGGCATTGCCGCAGGCGAGGCGATCGTCAAGGCATTCGAGCGTGCGATTTCCGAGCGCTGCCCACTCGTCATGTTCCCGGCTTCCGGCGGTGCGCGCATGCAGGAAGGCATACTCTCGCTGATGCAGCTTCCGCGCACGACGGTTGCAGTCAACATGCTCAAAGAAGCGGGCATGCCCTACATCGTTGTTCTGACCAACCCGACGACGGGCGGTGTGACAGCCTCTTACGCCATGCTGGGTGATGTCCACATTGCCGAGCCTGGGGCTGAAATCTGCTTTGCCGGCAAGCGCGTCATCGAGCAGACCATCCGCGAAAAGCTTCCCGAGGGTTTCCAGACTTCGGAATATCTTCTCGACCACGGCATGGTGGATATGGTCGTCGATCGCCACGCGATCCCCGATACGCTTGCCAATCTTTTAAAGATCATGACGAAGACGCCTGCCAACACCTCGAAGGATGTCGTGCCTCTGGCCGCCACGGCCTGACACCTCGAACAAATCGCTCCGGAGGGGTGGATGACAGATATGACGAAGCCTGACATGAGCGAGGCAGAACGCATCATCGACAGATTGATGCAGCTTCATCCTAAGGGCTTCGATCTATCATTAGACAGGATCACCCGTCTCCTTGAGAAGCTCGGCAATCCCCACAAGCGCCTGCCGCCCGTCATTCATGTGGCGGGCACCAATGGCAAAGGCTCGGTCTCTGCCTTCAGCCGTGCTCTGCTGGAAGCGGCAGGCCTTGCCGTCCACGTTCACACCTCACCGCATCTGGTTAACTGGAACGAACGATATCGCATCGGTGTCTCCGGCGCACCCGGGCGACTGGTGGAAGACGCAATGCTTGCAGATGCCCTGGCAAGAGTGGAAGCAGCGAATGATGGCCAGCATATTACCGTTTTTGAAATCCTGACCGCCGTGACGTTCGTGCTCTTTGCCGAACAGCCAGCGGATGTGGTGGTTCTGGAAGTCGGTCTTGGCGGCCGTTTCGATGCGACCAACGTCATTTCCAATCCGGCGGTCTCGGTGATCATGCCGATCTCGCTCGACCATCAGGCCTATCTCGGCGATCGCGTCGAACTCATCGCCGCGGAAAAGGCTGGCATCATGAAGACCGGCTCGCCGGTCGTCATCGGTTATCAGCAATACGACGCCGCACTCGATGTGCTGATCGCCACGGCCGAGCGACTGAAGTGCCCGACAGCCGTCTATGGTCAGGATTTCTCCGCCCATGAAGAACATGGACGCATGGTCTACCAGGACGAGTTCAGCCTTGTCGATGCGCCGCTGCCGCGCCTGCCCGGTCGCCATCAGCTCGGCAATGCCGCGGCTGCCATTCGCGCCGTCAAGGCTGCCGGCTTCAGCGTGACCGACCGCATGATCGAAAAGGCCATGACCTCGGTCGAATGGCCGGGCCGCCTGCAACGCATCACCCGTGGCCGCATCTTCGACCTCGCGCCAAAGGGGAGCGAAATCTGGATTGACGGCGGTCACAACCCTGGCGCGGGCGAAGTCATCGCCGAAGCCATGGCAGGGTTTGAAGAAAAGAGCGCGCGTCCGCTGATTCTGATTGCCGGAATGATCAACACCAAGGATCAGGTCGGCTATTTCAAGGCCTTCGCCGGCATTGCCGAATACGTCTTCACCGTGCCGATCCACGGGTCGGATGCAGCGATTGACCCGGTCGTCCTCGCTCACGCCGTCTTTGATGCCGGACTGACGGCGGCTCCTACGGCTTCCATCGAAGAAGCTCTTGAGGAGTTGGCGAAGCGTCTCGACCCTAACAAGCCCGCGCCGCGAATCCTGATCGGCGGATCGCTCTATCTCGCCGGTAATGCGCTGGCGCTGAATGGCACACCGCCACAATAATCGCGAAGGCACCACGCAACCGGCGACCAAGAAAAAAGCCCGGCAGAACCGGGCTTTCTTTTAATCTTGCATTGGCAAACGATCAGGCAGCGCTGGAAATCCAGGCGGAAAGTGCCGTCTTAGGAGCGGCACCAACCTTGATATCAGCCACTTCACCGCCCTTGAACATGGCAAGCGTCGGGATGGAGCGAACGCCGAACTGAGCAGCAAGCTCAGGATTTTCGTCGATGTTCAGCTTGGCGACCTTCACCTTGCCAGAGAGTTCTGTCGCGATCTCTTCGAGGCTCGGCGCGATCATCTTGCATGGGCCGCACCACTCGGCCCAGAAATCCACGACGACGGGCTCGGCGGATTCGAGAACTTCGGACTGGAAGTTGGAGGTATCGACTTTCACGGTAGCCATAATTGGCTCTCCTTTCAGTGAATCTGTTCGGCATTCATGTGATGCGGGGGATGAGCATTTTCAATGTCCGGTATCTCACTTTGTCGAGATTGCGGCAAGGGCTTGTGTCAGCGCTTCGTCCTTGAGCGTCACGAAGGATGCGTTCTCCGTATAGACGAGCGCGCAGGTGAAGACTTTGTCCGGGTAGAGCGGCTTCAAGATCTCGCGATAGATTGCAAGCTGGGCGATATGGGCGAATGGAATGGTGTTCTCGTTGGCTGGCGGTACCCGATTGGTCTTGTAATCCACCAGAATGACGTGCTCGCCATCCACCGCCAGGCGGTCGATCCGGCCGGATACGGCGAAATCCTGTTTGCCAAGGCGCAATGTCCCCATGATCGAGACTTCTGCCCGGCTGCTGGCGGAGAAGGCCGATTGAATTGCCGGTTCAGACAGAACGGCAAGGGTGGTGCTGATGAGCCTCTCGCGTTCCCTCTCTGGCCAGTAGCGCGCCGCACGCTCCGCATAGCGACGGGCGGCGTCTTCCCGCTCAAGCTGGGGATAGTCGGGCAGCGTCTGCAGCATCCGGTGCACAAGACGCCCGCGTTGCAGCGCAAGGTCGGACGATGTTTCCGGTTTGGTAAAGAGCGGGGAGGAGACGATAAGATCGTCTGCGCCGTCATCGACGATCGTCCCGGCGCCGGACGGGCTGAGCGGCCGGGGAAGGGCAGGAGCCGGTGGCAGTGGTTGCATCAGCGAGGCGGGAAATGCCTCAGGTTCGGCGCTCGGCAGCACCTTGCTCTCGGCGATCGTTCTGGGTGCCTGCGCATGCATTTGCCACAACAGACCGTCCCAGGCTTCGCCACCTGCTTGGAACTGACGCGACGCGCATCGTGCTTTATCGGCAGCAAGTGCCCGCTTGATCATCTGGTGCCAGCAATCCGGGTTCTCCTTCGGCCCGCGATAGCCGCAAACGATCAGATGGTCGGCAGCGCGCGTCATGGCGACATAGAGGAGACGGCGATACTCCTGCTCCGCCGCATCCTTCAAGCGGCCATCATCCTGGTCGATCAGCGTGTTGTCGAAGCTCTTTCCTGGCAGCCATACGGGAAATGCAGCATCCTTGGTCTCGAGAAAGCGTAGCCGAGGCACATGGCTTGGAATGAAAGCCTTCGAGCCGCCATCGACCAGAAACACCACGGGTGCCTCGAGACCCTTGGAGGCATGAACCGTCATGATGCGGACTTCGCCGCGCTCCTTGTCCTGCTCGCGCTTGATCTCTGGCGCGTCTGTCTCCAGTACGGAGATGAAAGATTGCAGGCCGGGGAGGCCGGTCTTTTCGTGATCGAGCGCAAAGGACAGAAACTCATCCAGAACGTCGCTCGCCTCGTTGCCGAGCCGCGCAAGAAAGCGTTTGCGACCGCCATGGATCGTCATCACCGCCGCGTAGAAATCATGGATCGTCGCGTTACGGGAGAGCGCAATAAGCGTCGAGAGCGTCTTCAGCGTGTCGGCAAAGCGGCTGCCATCTTCACCAGCGCGCTGCTGCAAGCAGTCCCAAACGCTCGTCTTCTCTGGACGCTTGGCCGCTAGGTCAAAAATATCGTCTTCATCATGGTTGAAGAGCGGGCTTTTCAGTAACGCCGAAAGTGACAGATCGTCCTGCGGCAAAAGTACGAAGCGCCCCAGCGCCAGCAGATCCTGGATGGCGATGTGGTCCGTCAGCCGCAAGCGGTCGGCACCGGCAACGGGAATGTTCTTGCGCTGCTTCAACTCCCGCGTCAGCGCGTTGACGAAGGCATGGCGCTTGCGCACCAGCACCAGAATGTCACCCGCCTCGATAAGACGTTCGACACCGTTCTCGATCACCGTTTCGGTGCCTATCATCGCTGCGATACGCGCGGCAATCCGGCGTGCGACGATGGCGGGCGGGGCGCTTTCGCGCAACGCATCGAAGGGCGCCGTCCAGTCTTCTTCATCTTCCGCGGGCTCGGCGGCAACCATGTCCCACAGTTCCACCGTTCCGGGCTGGCCAAGGCGGTTGGAGCGATGCTCTACGGGTTCGTTGTCGGCGCTGAGACCGGCAGCATTCTCGGGTAAAGAGAAGACCTGATCCACTGCAGCCAGCACATCCGCCGTTGAACGGAAGGAAAGCGGCAGACGCACGGGATGAAAGATCTGCTGGACGGCAGTCACCCGCCGCGCCGTCTCTTCGCGTTCCTGCGAAAACCGCTCCGGCCTTGCGCCCTGGAAAGAATAGATCGACTGCTTCTCATCACCCACGGCAAACAGCGTGCGTTGATCAGCGCGCGCCGTCTCGCCATGGAAGAAATCTGCCGCCAGCGACTGGATGATCGACCACTGTACCGGGCTGGTGTCCTGTGCCTCATCGACAAGAATATGGTCGATGCCCTGGTCCAGCTTGTAATGTACCCAGGCACCTGCCGTATCGCGGTTAAGAAGCGTGGCTGCGCGCTCGATCAGGTCTTCGAAATCGAGTTGGCTGCGTTGCTTCTTCAAGTCCTCGAAGTCGCCGATCAGCCGATCCGCAAGTGTGAGAGCATGCCTGGTGGCTTCCAGCATGCGCAGCGTCCGGTACCGGTCGCGGCAAGCAACCACATGGGCGCGCGCAAGCGTCAGGTCATCCAGAAGATTGGGTTCTGCGGTCTGCATCGCCTTGTTGATGACGTAAGCATCGGATTTGCGCTCGCCCTTCTGGGTGAGCAGCGCGCTTTCAATGAAGGCGATACGCTTGAATGGGTCGCTTTCTCTCGCTGCTTCCCGCAACGCATAGGACACCTCATGGGTGCGCGCCCCGCCAACCTCGTCGGACAGCGTCAGATAGGTGTCGAGTGACAGGCCGGAGAGACCTGGGAGTGGCCAATAGGCCGCCGCTGCCGTCTCAAGCGTCTCACTGGCACCGATGCGGGCATGGCGTCGAAGCGCCGCGTCGATCCCGCCGCTGCGTGCAGCGCCTTCAAGAAAGCCGCGCAGAGGATTGCGGTTGGCAACGATGGCGCTTAGCAGCGCTTCCAGCCCGGTCTCGTCGGCCAGATCGAGCACATAGGCAAGCGCCAGCGCCAGTGGTGTGTTGCGTTCCAGCGAAACGGCGGTCAGCAGGCTGCGGCGCGCTTCTGCTAAAAGACTGCTGGCGGCACGGTCATCCAGAACCGAGAAGTGGCCGGCGACATTCGCTTCCAGCGGAAACTGGTGTAGCAGCGCTTCGCAAAAGGCGTGGATCGTCTGGATTTTCAGTCCGCCCGGTGTTTCCAGCGCCTTGGCAAAAAGACGGCGCGCCTCCTTCAGCTTGATCGCGTCCGGGACACGGCCTTCAATTGACGTGATGCGGTCTCTCAAGGCGGTGTCGGAGAGCGTGGCCCAATCCGCGAGACGATCGAAGACACGGCTCGACATTTCCGAGGCCGCCGCCTTCGTATAGGTCAGGCAGAGAATGGCGGAGGGGCGGCAACCGGCCAGCAGCAGACGAATCACCCGCTGGGTCAAAACATGTGTCTTGCCCGAACCCGCATTGGCAGACACCCATGCCGAGCTTTTCGGATCGGACGCGCGGGTCTGCTGCCGTGTCGTCCAGTCGATCCATGCGCTTAATTCGTCGCGCTCCGGCCCATGATCGAGAGCCTGCTCGGCGGCGTATTCGAAAAGATCATTCGCCATCGCCATCTCCCGGTTCTGTGGTGGACCATTCGGAGACACGCGCCAGATGGTCGTACTCGCCGCCATAGGATTGCTGTTCTTCGGGGATCAGGCGCGACACGAAGCCGTTCTTACCGTCTCGCAACGCTTTGATGAACTTGCTCAGCTGGTCGATCGAGTCCGTCGCCAGTTCCGCCGCGCTCTTCGGCACCGTCTTGGCGGTCGCCTTGGCGTTCTCGTTGTTGACGACATCGGTGCCAAAGCGCTCTCCGGGCCGCAGGCGCACATAGATCAGATCCTCCGGCGTCGGCGTTCCGGCGTCGCGGAAAGCGCCCCGCATCAGAGCGGCCGCTTCCAGCGCCAGTTGCGGATCGAGGAGGGAGCGGGCCTGTTTCACAGTCGGGGAGAGCCCCGTCTTGTAATCGACAATATCCGCCTTGCCATTGGTCTTGATGTCGATCCGGTCGGCCACGCCGGTCAGCCGGATACCGGCCTCTGGAATGTCCTGTCCGGCGCGAGCTTCCACATAGGAACGGCGCACCATGGGACGGCGATCTTTCTCCCAGGCGAGAAACTCGCGCGCCACCGCAACGAAGCGCGGTCGCCAGACGATATCGATATGTGCCGGCAGGTTTTCTTCGTCGAAACACGCGTTCAACACGCGCATCATTGCGTCTTCGGATGCCGGCGTGCCTGGAACATGCTCCTCACGGGAGTAGAGCTCAATGATGCGGTGATAGAGCGTCCCGCGGTCGGCAGCGCCTGGATCGCGATTGAACTCGTCCAGAGGATCGAGCTTCAGGATGCGCCGCGCATAGATGGAGTAGGGGTCGCGGCGCAGCCGTCCGACTTCGCTGAAGGAATAGCTCTTCGGCTGCAAATCGGCAGGTGGGGTAGGGGCAGGGCGTCGTGCCGGATCCTGCGTCTCGCTGTCATCCAGCATCGTTGCCCAATTGCGGAAGGATTCGCCGCGTTGCTTCAACGCCTCGGCAAAATCCTCTCCGCCCAACGCCAGCAGCCTTTGCAGCCAGCGCGAGGCCACGGCAGGGGTCGAACCCTGGCGCAGTGCGCGGCTGTAGATGATATGACGCGTGCCGTTTGCCATCTCGAAGTCATGTGCCAACTGGCCGATACGGCGTTCCGGCGGCTCAAGCCCGATCGACGTTTTCATGCTGCGCGACAGGAAGGGATTGTTAGCCGTTTGCCCGGGCCACACGCCTTCGTTCAAACCGCCGATGATGACGGTGTCCATGCTCTGCAAACGTGCTTCTAACGCACCAAAGATGAAAACGCGCGGGTGTCGCATGGCGCGTGGTTTGATCGATTCGCCCGCGACGAAGGCAGCGACGATATCGATCCATTGCGGACCATCCGCCTCCAACGCGTTGCCGCACTCCATCAGTTCGGCGAAGAGGCTTGAAAGCTTTTCGCCCGCCTCGCCGGACCAAAGGCTTGCCAGATCCCCTGCCTCATCCAGGCAGATCGCCTCGATCACCCGGCCCGAGCGCTCCGCCCATTCAGCCAGTGTCAGGCGGGAGGTGAGACGACCGCGGAGCGGATCGTGATGGATGAAAGCCTGCTCCAGCGGCTCTATCGCGGCTTTTACGCGCGCCGCCAAATCTCCAGCCGCAAGCGGCGCATCCTCGGACAATGCCGTACGCCAATGCGGCGGATGGCGATCGTCGGCATGAAGTGCCATCTGATGCGCCAGAAGCGCATCGAGATTGCCAAGCGTCGTTTCTTCGCGCCCTCCGCGCAGGGCCAGAAGCTCAAGCGCTGCAACTGCCTCAGTCATTTGATGTTCGCTGAGACCAAAGCGACAAAGCGGGTGCTTTAACAGAGAAATGACCGCCACTGGATCGCCAGGCCGCAAGATCGCTTCCAGCGCCAATTGCAGAAGTCCGGCCTGCGGTGTGGCAGAGAGCGGCGTACCGGCGGAATCGTCCGCCTCGATGCCAAAACGGGCCAGCTCCGTCGCCACCCGTCGGCCAAGCCCGCGATCCGGCGTGATGAGGGCGGCCTGTGACGGGCCGTTCTGACCGGGCTTTTCAAGTGCCAGTCTTAGCGCGATGGCAATTGCGGTTGCCTCCTCGCGTTCATTGGCAGCCTCTATCATCGAAGCAGCAGAGAAGGCATTTTCGAAAAAGGCCGGGGTTTTGTCCGCGCGCCACTCGTTCCATTCCGCTGTCGCCCGAACCGGCGCAAGGGCGGTGGAAAAAATGGCGGCGCGGTCTTGCAGGTCGCGGTCCAGCGCACCGATCCGATCCACATCGCGACGCAAGACGCCGAGCTTCTGCAACAGGATGAAAAGGCCATATTGCGAATGGGTCCGGCTTGCCGCGTCATCCGGGACTTCATTGATCGCCTGCCACTGATCTTCCGGCATGTCGAGGTCGAGACCGGGAAGCACGACTGTGCCATGCGGCAGCGAGGCGACGGCCGCAATCAGATCGGCGGCAGCGGGAATGGAGCCGGTGGAGCCTGCAACGATGATTGGATCCGTCGTCACGATCTTCTTCAGCCGGTCTGCCTCAGCGCGCAAGATGGCGTTGCGATGCCGACCGGCAGAAGAGCGGTTAAGCTCGGTGAGGCGAGCTGGCCAGTAAATGCTTGCGATTTCCAGAAACTTTGCCGTCAACTGCCACCATTGGGCGTGATCGGCCGTATCGAGATCGGAAAGCGCTTCCCAATCCTTGTCTTCCGTATCCATCGCGTCGATGACTTCGGAGAGTGCCCGCGCGAGCCAGATCGCGTCTGCCGGGCTGGCGGGTGCCACGAGCGGCGAATCGGAATGGATAGCGCGGATCGCATCCGGTAGACTGTTTCGCCAGGCAAGAATCAGCCGTGCCAGTTCCACAAGCCGAGCCGTGCTGGAAATCGGTGGTGCAAGATCGATTGTCGCAGGCGTTTCAATGTCGAAATAGCCGCTGTCGTCATCGGTCTCGCCGAGTGGGCGAATGACCGGCAGAATGGCCGAACGACCGCCGAGAATATCGACGAATTCGGAGCGCAACACACGGGCCGAACGGCGCGTGGGTACATAGATCGTCACGCGGGCAAGTGATAGCGGGTCGGCGGGATCATAGGCAAAGCCATTCGCGAGTGTCCCGGCACAGAGGCTCTGTGCCAGCGTCTTTAGAAAGGGTGTTCCCGGCGCGATGGTCAGGATGCGTTTGGCAGGCGCCAATGGTTCGACCTTCTCTCGGATTAAAGCACGATGCTTCTATTTAAAGCGTTAGAGCGTCCTTTGTGCGTCCTAAAGGATGCACGGCGCTCTAAACGGAAGCGATAGTTCGCTCCGCATCCTCTATAGCATCCGGTGTGCCGACCGTAATCCACTGACCATCCAGCATCACGCCATACAACCGGTTTTTTGCAATGGCACGGTCGAAATAGATATTGAGGTTGAAGGCATCGGCAGGGGCATCGTTCAGCAGGCGCGAATCCATGGCGATCGCACCAGCGTAAACCACCGGGTGGGGTTCACCCTCCTGATAACGGGTCAGGCGCCCATCCTCTGCGAAGTTGAAATCCTTCTTGCCGTTGTGGCCGGTTGTGCGATCCATATCGACGCAAAGCATTGCCATATCCATGCGGCCAGCGTCGAACCCTGCCGCAAGCTTCTGTAGATTGGTGGGAAGGCCTGGCGTTTCACCGACCCAGAAGAGATCGGCATTCATCACCAGAACCGGTCCCGGCGCGAGCAACTTCAAACCCTTGGCGAGACCGCCGCCGGAATTCAGCAGCTGCGAGCGCTCATCCGAGATCAGGATCTCAAGGTCGTGACGGCCTTCAAGATGCGCGACCATCTGGTCGGCATGGTGATGGACGTTGATGGAAACCGTCTCGATGCCCGCCGCTGCTAGGAGATCGAGCACATAATCGATCATCGGCTTGCCCGCGATCTTGACCAGCGGCTTGGGGATCGTGTCGGTGATCGGGCGCATTCTCGTGCCGAGACCTGCTGCCAGAACCATCGCTTGTCTGATCGTCATGGGAAAAGCTTCAGTGAGAGTTGAGGTCTATGCCCGCGCGCGCAAACCAGTCCCGCAGCGGCGCAAGTTCGGGATGGTCAAGCGCGGCCCGCATATAGGTGAAGGTGCGTGGCATGTGCTTCATATAGCCCGGCTTGCCATCGCGCTTCAAAAGCCGAACCCAGGCGCCGACCAGCTTGCAATTGCGTTGCGCCGCCATGATGGCAAAGGCTTTGAGAAACACCTTCTCGTCGAAGGCAGGATTTTTGCGGCGGATATCGAGATACCGCTCCATCATTCGCGCCTGCAGATCAGGCGGAATGGTCACGCGCGCGTCCTGTACCAGAGAGGCGAGGTCATAGGCGGTCGGGCCGATCATCGCGTCCTGAAAGTCGATGATGCCCACTTGCTGTGGCGCTGGTTTGTCCTGCTGCCAGATGATGTTCGGCGAGTGGAAGTCGCGCAAGACGAGCCCTGTTTCCACATCGGCAAGCTTGGCGATCAACTGATCCCAAACGGCGAAAAAATCCTGCCGCTTGGCGTCGTCGGTTGGTTTGCCGTCATGGATGTGGGGCAGGTACCAGTCCAGCAGCAACGAGGTCTCGATCTTCATCGCATCGGCATCGAAGCGCGGAATCTCATAGCGCCCACCATCCGGCAGCCCGATCGTTGCAGGCATCGGCTTTTCATGCAGCGCCGCCAGACAGGCAGCGCTTTCGATGTAGCGCTCCTCAATGGGCGCACCATTGGCATCCAGAACGCCTGCGCGTCCCATATCGCTCAAAAGCAGGATGCCTTCATCCATGTCGCGCGCCAGGATTTCGGGCAGCGCGAAGCCTTCGCTTCGGAGATGGAGATCAAGAGCAACGAACGGCTCGACCGTGCGGGCAAGATGCACGATCTCCGAATAGGATTTGCCGTTGTGAAGAGCGGGGCCGGGCGGCTGGGGCTGCCAGTCCATCAACAGATATTGGCTGTCGTCATCGCGCACCAGTTCATAGGTGCGATAGGCGGCGTCACCACTGAAATAGCGCCGCGTGGTGCTCGCCTTGCCGTTCCGCTCCAGAAAGCGGCGAATGGCGAAGACCCGTTCAAGACGCTCTATATGACGCCGGGATGCCTCGATCACAGCACGCCGGCCGTCTCCCTCGTGTGTGAGGCGCAGCAGGATGGTCGATGCTTTAGGCAGCACGTCGCTTGCCATCTCCGGCCACTCTATCAGGCACACGCCGTCCGAAAGCATCTCGTCGATGCCGAGTTCGTCCAGTTCCGACACGTCGGAGAGACGATAGAGATCGAGATGCGCGACGGGAAATCGAAGAGCATAAGATTGAACGATGGTAAACGTCGGGCTCGGTACTTCGAGCTCGGCATCATCGGCGATCGCGCGGATCAGAGCCCGCGCCATCGTCGATTTTCCAGCCCCCAGATCGCCCACCAACGCAATGGCGTCGCCAGGCTTTATGGCAAGCGCCAACTCCTCGCCAAGCCGGATGGTTTCGGCCTCATCAGCGAGGAAGAGCGAAAGGGAAAGCGTCTCGTCACTCATTCGGCAGCAATGGACTGCGGCTGATCGTGGGAGGGGATACGGCAGGTCACGACAGTGCCTTCACCCGGGCGGCTGTCGAGCGTAACGGTGCCCTGATGCAGGCTGACGAAGCTTTCGACGATGGAGAGGCCAAGGCCTGCCCCCGTGCGTCGGCCAGCCTGGCCGCGTGTCGAGAAGCGGTCAAAGACCGTCTTCAGCATGTCCTCGGGGATGCCGGGACCCTGATCGGCGACCGAGAAGACGAAATCGCCCTCGCTACGCTGGCAGGTCAGGCGGATCGCCGAACCTTCCGGCGAGAAGTTGACGGCATTGGTCAGAAGCTTCAGCAGGATCTGTTTCAGCCGCTGGTGATCGGCGACGATGGAGCCGAGATGGGCCGGTGCGACAATCTCGAGCGAAACGCCGCTTTCCTGCAGACGGTCGCTGATCTGCACTGCCACATCGTCCAGAAGCTCGTTCAAATCATTCTCGGCATAATTCAGATGCATGATGCCCGCATCGACGGTCGCGAGGTCGAGAATGTCGTTGACGATGGTCAGCAGCACGGATGACGAGGTCGATATATGATCGAGATATTCGGCTTGGCGATCGTTCAGTTCACCCATGCCGGGCGTTTTGAGAAGGTCGGTAAAGCCAATGATATTGGTCAGCGGTGAGCGCAGCTCATAGGAAACGTGCTGGACGAAATCGTTCTTCAGCTCGTCGGCCTTGCGCAGCGCCTCGTTCTTTTCCTTCAAAGCCCGTTCGGCGCGGACACTATCCGTCATGTTGACGAAGGTCAGCATGGTCTGTGCGTCGGGAAGCGGGATCACGGCGTAATCGAGCACGAGGCCGGAGAGAAGTTCCAGCGTTCCCTGCTTGGAAGGGCGCTCGTCGTCGAAGCTGGTGATGAATTGCGCGAATGCGCGCCAGCCATCAGGCTTGTCGTAGGATTGTGCACAGACGGCTTCGATGGAGCGGATATGCTTGCCGGCTTCGGCCTCTTCCGCGGTAATCGCCCAAAGTGCGCGAAATGCCGGGTTGGACAGGCGAATACGTCCGTCGGCGCCAAACACCGCGACACCTTCGGCGAGATGATCGATGGTTTCGCCCTGAACCTTGACCAGCGTGTTGTAACGGGTCTGGAGATCGACCTGTTCGGTCAGATTCTCGAACACCCAGGTCGCACCGCCTTGTGGATGCGCGGTGGCAATGACACGTAGAGTCTGTCCATTCGGAAGGTGCCAGAGATCGGTCTTGGTATCGAGTGCGCGATAGACGGAAAGTGCTGTCTCTTTCCAGCTCTTCCAGCTGAGTTGCTCCGGCAGCTTTCCGGCGCTGCGCAGCCGATCGAGAAGCTCGGAATTGCCGGGCTTCGATTCCAGGAACACCAGATCGAGGCCCCAAAGGCGGGCGAAGGCCTGATTGTAGAACTGCAGGCGCTGCTCGCCATCGAAGATGGCGACTGGCGTTGCCAGATGATCGAGCGTCTCCGCGTGGCTTTTCAGCGTACGCTTCAGCTCTTCGCGGATGGTCTCGGCATCGGAAGCGTCGATGGCGATACCGGCAGAGCCGCTCGGCGTCTTGATATCGACCACATCGAAGAAGGTTCTGTTGCCGGAAACCACGGTGGAGATCCGGTCGTGATAGGGCGATTCCGGCGTTGCCGTGGCACGGATCTTCTGCCGCGTCACCGTGTTCAGCAATTCGCGCTGTTCGGCGACCGCCTGCTGTGGCGTGGTGGCATCCACGGCAATGGCATAGGCGTGGTTCACCCAGATCAGCGCGCCCTCATTGTTTCTGCGCCAGGCTGGCTGCTCGATTGAATCGAGAAGCTCCTGGAAGGTCGACATGGAGGAAAGCAGCCGCTCTCGCTCTACCCTCAACTCTGCCAATTCGGCGCGCATATTGTTGAGAGCGATAAAGCGGGCAAAGGCCTTGCCGCCGGACACGCGTCCCTGAACCTCGATGACTTCTCCGCGCTGTGTCTCGATCGTCAGGTCGAAGCTTTGCGCCTGGCCGCGCAGCAGCTCAATTGCCTTTTCCAGCGGTGCTGCCGACGTGGGGCGCAGCCAGCGGCCAAAGGCCAAAAAGTCGGAATCGGCAGACGGCACGCCAGTTTCGGGTGGCAACTGACCAAAGAATTCCGGACGCTCGCCGGTATCTTCCCAAATGACGATCCGGCGCGACTTGTCGGAAATCAACGCCTCATATTTGGAAATCTTGTTCTGCGCTTCGGAGAGGGCCGTGCGGTACTCTTTCATCCCAGCTTCGATATTGCCGCGCTGGCGCACCAGCCAGACGATCGAGAAGAGGGTCGCGGAAAGAGCGCCGACGAAGATCGAATAAAGGATGGTTTCATTAGAGGAGAACAAACGTTCGCTTCTTAGGAGGAGCGCACCGTCCTGTGCCCGGGCACCCGTGGCGAAGCCGCTGAGCGCCGTTCCAGCCATCAGCGCGGAGACCGCGCACATCTTTTGGCGCAAGGCGCCTGCCATAGTGGTCAGAGAGCCGCGCAATCGTTCAAGAACGGGCGCCTCGTTGTTGCCCGTCTCCACGTTCTTTTGCACCCGCTGGCGCGAGTTCGCTTTTGTTACCGACATCCCCGGTCTGTCTCCGTCCTATGTGCCGCATCTTCGACAAGACATCCCATTTTCGCACGGGCATCCGCCCACACGAATCAAGTCTTCAGACAATACCGTCTCAGCAAATTTCCGGGAAGGGCGGCGCTCAAAAAGAAATCGCGGACTTTGTCAAGTCCGCGACGCCTAGATGTGGTGTATTTGATGTGGATATTAACTATAAAATCAATATCTGTAGTGTTCTGCCTTGAAAGGACCCGTCTTCGAGACACCGATATAATCTGCCTGCGTGTCGGAAAGTTCGGTCAGCTTCACGCCAAGCTTCTCGAGGTGAAGGCGGGCGACCTTCTCATCAAGGTGCTTCGGCAGCACGTAAACGTCGTTCTTGTACTCGCCCTGCTTGGTGAAGAGTTCAATCTGGCCGAGCACCTGGTTGGTGAAGGAAGCCGACATGACGAAGGACGGGTGACCGGTGGCGTTGCCGAGGTTCAGCAGGCGGCCTTCCGACAGAAGGATCATACGGTTGCCCTTGGCAAACTCGATCATGTCCACTTGCGGCTTGATGTTCGTCCACTTCAGGTTCTTCAACGAAGCGACCTGAATTTCGTTGTCGAAGTGGCCGATATTGCCAACGATCGCCATGTCCTTCATCTCGCGCATATGCTCGATGCGGATGACATCCTTGTTGCCGGTGGTGGTGATGAAGATGTCGGCAGACGATACGACGTCTTCCAGGCGAACGACTTCAAAACCGTCCATGGCAGCCTGAAGCGCGCAGATCGGATCGATTTCGGTGACCTTGACGCGAGCGCCTGCGCCCTGAAGCGAAGCAGCCGAACCCTTGCCGACATCGCCGTAACCGCAGACGACGGCAACCTTGCCGGCCATCATCACGTCGGTGGCGCGACGGATACCGTCAACCAGCGATTCCTTGCAGCCATACTTGTTGTCGAACTTCGACTTGGTGACGCTGTCATTGACGTTGATCGCAGGGAAGGGGAGGAGACCCTTCTTGCTGAGGTCGTAAAGACGATGAACGCCTGTCGTGGTTTCTTCGGTCACGCCCTTGATCGCGTCGCGCTGCTTGGTGAACCAGCCTGGCGAAGCCTGAAGGCGCTTCTTGATCTGTGCGAAGAGGATCTCTTCTTCTTCCGAGCCTGGGTTCGACAGAACGTCTTCGCCAGCTTCCGCGCGTGCGCCGAGCAGGATGTACATGGTCGCATCGCCACCGTCATCCAGAATCATGTTGGAGAGGCCGCCATCGGTCCATTGGAAAATCTTGTCGGTGTATTCCCAATATTCGGTCAGGCTTTCACCCTTGACGGCGAAGACGGGGATGCCGGCAGCCGCGATGGCCGCAGCAGCGTGGTCCTGCGTCGAGAAGATGTTGCAGGAAGCCCAGCGGATATCAGCGCCGAGTTCCTTCAGCGTTTCGATCAGGACGGCGGTCTGGATCGTCATGTGCAGCGAGCCGGAGATGCGTGCGCCCTTCAGCGGCTTGCTCTGACCGAATTCGCTGCGGCAGGCCATCAGGCCCGGCATTTCAGTTTCGGCAATGTCCAGTTCCTTGCGGCCGTAGTCGGCAAGGTTGATATCCGCGACGATGTAGTCCTTGTCAGCGCTCATAAAGGTCTCCTGCTCAAAATGGCAGGGAACCGTGCCGCTGCCTCGTAATTCAGGCTGCGGTTCTAACAGGCAATGGCTGATCTGGCAATAATGATATAAAGAAGTCTTTATGTCTTTATATGGTGGTTATCAAAGTTCTTCGCCGAACCTGTCAGCCACCAGCGCCTCGAGCGCTGCAAGGGCTTCATCCGCCTGATTGCCGCTTGCTTCGACGAGAACGGTACACCCAGGGCTGGCGGCCAGCATCATCAGTCCCATGATCGACGTGCCACCTACCGTCATGCCGTCCTTCGATACAGAGATCGCGGCATCGAACTGTTCCACCATCTGTACGAATTTCGCGGAGGCGCGTGCATGGAGACCACGCTTATTGACGATCAGCAGTTCCTTCGACAGTGAGGACATGAAGCGTGTTCTTCTTATTTGCCGCTGAGAACGCGGCTGGCGACATTGATGTATTTCCGGCCGGCGTCGGACGCCTCCTGCAAGGCCTTGTCCATATTGTCTTCAGTGCGAATGCCGGCAAGCTTGATCAACATGGGGAGATTGACGCCTGCAATCACCTCGACCGTGCCGCTATTCATCACGGAAATGGCAAGGTTGGAGGGCGTTCCGCCAAACATATCCGTGAGGATGATGACGCCATTGCCGTCATTGGCGCGTGTAACGGCGTCGATAATATCCTGCCGACGCTGATCCATGTCGTCTTCGGGCCCAATCGATACGGTCTCGATCAACTTCTGAGGCCCGACCACATGCTCAACCGCGTGACGAAATTCCTCAGCCAGCTTGCCATGAGTGACAAGCACTAGTCCGATCATGAAATGCTCCCTTACACACGCACTTTGCCACCTGGACCTGCTTCTGGTCTGCCGCCCTATCGCAATGCCGCAAACCTGTCCATCGGTGGGACCACATCTTGATGAGGAAAATGGGAAGCGCAAGCCCCCAATTGTGGGATTCTCGTTCACTTTCCCTTTGCTTTGAACAGATTTTGAGCAAGTGCAGCAAATTTTCCATAGGGGGTGATGCTGGAAAGCGGAATCCGAATGAGCGGTAGCCTGTTGCCGGTCGGCAGATCCAGCCACTCATTATCCGGTGGCAGGCGAGGGGTGTCCGGGTGCAGAACAGGCGTTACCGCATAGTCCATTGCAGCTGACGGAATGCTTTCAACTTCGACAATACCGCTACCGCGCAATTCAAAGAGTCCGGCAATGCTCTCCGGCCGCTCCACGATCACGCGGTCGGCTCTCGACGACATCAGAACCTGATCGTCCGCCACGAGCGCCGTGGCAAGGCCACACCGTTTTGCCTCTGTCATGAAGCTGAAGGCCAGTTCGCTTTTGCCGCTGCCGGAAGGACCGACAAACAGCAGTCCGGTCCCGTCGATGACGATGGCGGTCGCATGGTAATTGATGCGGTCAGCGCTCATGTGTATGGGCTGCCGGAAGCGACAGAGTGAAGCGGGCGCCTGAGATCACACCATATTTGTCGATGATGTTTTCCGCCTTCAGCGTACCGCCATGGGCTTCGGCAATCTGCCGGCTGATCGAAAGACCGAGGCCCGAATTCTGACCGAAGCCTTCGCTTGCCGGACGGTCGGTATAGAAGCGCTCGAAAATGCGGTCGATATCTTCAGCCTGAATGCCGGGACCATTGTCCTCGACGCGAATCAAGCAGCGATCCTTATGCCGCAGCAGGTGGACGAAAATGCGCCCGCCATCCTGCGAGACGAAGGAACGGGCGTTTTCGATCAGATTGGTGACGATCTGGCCAAGGCGAAGATCGTGACCGTTGACGACGTAGCTCGTTTTCACACCGGGCTTGTGATCGGCCACGTAGTCGATGGTGACCGTCTTCTTCTTGCTGGAAATCTGCCGCGAGATTTCGACAAGGCCGTTGAGCAGTACCTCGAGATCCACCGGCGAGGAATCGGCACGCGCCAGTTCCGCATCAAGACGCGAGGCATCGGAAATGTCGCTGATCAGGCGGTCGAGACGGCGCACGTCGTGGAAAATGATTTCGGTAAGACGCTGCTTGGATTCGTCCGTCTTCGCGCGCGGCAGAGTTTCGACGGCGCTGCGCAGGGAGGTGAGCGGGTTCTTCAACTCGTGGCTGACATCCGCCGCAAAACTCTCGATCGCGTCGATCCTGTCGTAAAGCGCATTGGTCATCTCGCGAAGGGCAATCGAGAGGTTGCCGATCTCATCCTGACGGGCGGAGAAGTCCGGAATTTCCTCGCGTGCCTTGGCACCCCGGCGCACGCGGATGGCAGCGGCCGAGAGACGGCGAAGCGGTGTGGCGATGGTGGACGAAAGAAGCAGCGACAGAACGATGTTCACCAGCGTCGCAATGCCGAAGACGCGCATGATCGCCAGTCGCTCGGCATGGACGATCTTGTCGATATCGCCCGCCTGTGTGGACAGAAGCAGGACACCCAGCACGGCGCGGAAACGCTGGACCGGAACGGCCACCGAAACAATCAGCTCACCTTTTTCGGTGACGCGCACGACAGCGCCGCGAACACCCGTCAGTGCATTCATCACTTCCGGATAGATCGATCCGTCACCGCCAGGCGTTTCTTTGTAAAGAGGCAGGCTACTTGGCTGCAGCATACGGTTGAACAGACTGGCGAACCATTCGCTCCAGGTCTGGGTCTCAGGGGTCACCGGCGGCAGGTCGTAGCGTAGCACCTGACCGCGCGAATAGAGGTGGCGCGAATCGAGAAGCAGGTTCGCATCCGCGTCGAAGAGGCGGGCGCGGGTGCGGGTCGGCGAAATCAGCCGACGTAAAACCGGCGCAACTCGCTCGGGATTGATCGGAAAGCTCAAGTCCTCATCATTCGGCACCGGCGTGATGCTTTGACCCGCCTGCAATTCCAGCAGCTTTTCCGGATTGATCGTAATCGAATTGGTATCCACCGACGCCGAGGCGGAGATCGCACCGGCGATGATTTCGCCCTGTGTCAGCAGGCTTTCCACCCGCGCATCGATCAGCCCTTCGCGAAACTGGTTGAGGTAGAGAATACCACCGACCAGCACGACGGTCGCGGCGACATTGAAGAAAAGAATGCGGCGCGTAAGGCTGGAGAAGACGGCGTTGCCGAAAATCCGCCGGATGATCGTCAACGGATGAATCCGGTGCCGCCGACCGCTCTCACGATCGTCGGCATCGGATGTCTCCGATGCGCTATCCTGCGTCTTGTTCAACACGTGCGTTCCTCAGCCCCGATAGTGGAATGAATTTGACATTTGATAGCATGTGCGGCGATCTTGAGGATCAAATGTCAAAATCAGACCACTAGTGCGGCGTCATTCTCCGGCCTTAAGCCGCTTCGCGGAAGCGATAGCCCACGCCATAGAGCGTTTCAATCATGTCGAAGTCATTGTCGACCAGCTTGAATTTCTTGCGCAGGCGCTTGATGTGGCTATCGATGGTACGGTCGTCGACATAGACCTGCTCGTCATAGGCGGCATCCATCAGCGCATCGCGGCTCTTGACGACGCCTGGGCGCTGCGCCAGCGAATGCAGGATGAGGAATTCCGTCACGGTCAGCGTCACCGGCTCGCCCTTCCAGGTGCAGGTGTGGCGTTCCTGGTCCATGGCGAGCTGGCCGCGCTCTAGCGTTCTCGCCGCCTGATCGGCGGCGGTCTTCATCGGGCTTACACCGGTCGCTGCTGCTTCTCGGCTGCTCGCGCGGCGCAGGATCGCTTTGACGCGCTCCACGAGAAGGCGCTGCGAAAACGGCTTGGTGATGAAATCGTCGGCCCCCATCTTCAAGCCGAACAGCTCGTCGATTTCCTCATCCTTGGAGGTCAGGAAGATGACGGGAAGATCCGACTTTTGCCTGAGACGGCGCAAGAGCTCCATGCCATCCATGCGCGGCATCTTGATATCGAAAATCGCCAGTTGAGGCGGGCGCGCAATCAGCCCGTCAAGGGCGGAAGCGCCATCGGTATACGTTTCGACCTTATAGCCTTCCGCTTCGAGCGCGATCGACACCGATGTCAGGATATTACGGTCGTCGTCTACAAGCGCAATCGTCTGCATAAAATTGGTCTCCATCGTCATTGCAATCTCTGCTCCCGACATTCACCCAGCCTAGGTTGTGCGCCGTGAACACGTCTCATGAGTATAAAGGTGGAACAAATTGTGGCAAAGGCCAATCCCCCGAGAAAGCTCAGCTTTGCAGGATGATTTTCCAGAGGGAGGCATTAGCTGGGATTTGCGAGCCAACTAAACCGATTTAAAAAGGAATAAAATCTTTTAAATCGATTAATATATTGAAATTGTTAGATATTTTTGGATTAGCATCTTGCCATTTCCCGTCCTTGCCGGTAGCTTCGCTGAAAATTTACACGGCCCGCATTCAGAAAAAGGGAACGCGCCATGAAAGAACTCGGAGTACACAATCCAGAAAACGGTGTGTCTGCACTTGGTCTGGGCGACGCCGCTGTCGTGCATTACAACCTCATCGAGAGTGAGCTGTACGAAGAATCGATCCGCAACGGCGAGGCGGACTTGACCGTCGATGGCGCGCTGCGTGCCGTTACCGGTCAACACACCGGCCGTTCTCCGAAGGACAAATTCGTGGTGCGCGATGCCAACACGGAAAACACCATCTGGTGGGACAACAACAAGCCGCTGTCGCCGGAGCATTTCGAAATCCTGCACAAGGACATGCTCGCGCATGCGGCTGGCAAGACGCTCTACGTTCAGGATCTCGTCGGCGGTGCCGATGAAGAAAACGCATTGCCGACACGCGTCGTTACCGAGCTTGCCTGGCACGGCCTCTTCATCCGTAACCTGCTGATCCGCCCCGCGCGTGAGAAGCTTGGCTCCTTCAAGCAGAAGCTCACCATCATCAACCTGCCGAGCTTCAAGGCCGATCCTGCCCGTCACGGTGTGCGCACCGAAACGGTGATCGCCTGCGACCTGACCAAGGGCATCGTTCTCATCGGCGGCACATCCTATGCCGGCGAAAACAAGAAATCGGTCTTCACCGTTCTCAACTACCTGCTGCCTGCCAAGGGCGTCATGCCGATGCACTGCTCCGCCAATGTCGGCCCGGATGGTGATGCCGCTGTGTTCTTCGGCCTGTCGGGCACCGGCAAGACAACACTGTCGGCCGATCCAGCCCGCACGCTGATCGGTGACGATGAGCATGGCTGGGGCGAAGACGGCATCTTCAATTTCGAAGGCGGCTGCTACGCCAAGGCGATCAAGCTCTCTGCCGAGGCCGAGCCGGAAATCTACGCGGCAACGCGCCGCTTTGGCACGGTTCTGGAAAACGTCGTTCTCGACGAAAACCGTGTTCCGGACTTCAACGACAATTCGCTGACGGAAAACACGCGTAGCGCCTATCCGCTGCACTTCATTCCCAACGCCTCGAAGACCGGCCTTGCCGGTCATCCGAAGACGATCATAATGCTGACCGCCGATGCCTTCGGTGTGCTGCCGCCGATCGCGCGTCTGACACCGGAACAGGCCATGTACCACTTCCTCTCCGGCTACACCGCCAAGGTTGCCGGTACGGAAAAGGGCGTGACCGAACCGGAAGCCACCTTCTCGACCTGCTTTGGTGCTCCGTTCATGCCGCGTCATCCGACGGAATACGGCAACCTGCTGCGTGATCTGATTGCGCAGCACGGCGTGGATTGCTGGTTGGTCAACACCGGCTGGACCGGTGGTGCCTACGGCATAGGCAAGCGCATGCCGATCAAGGCAACGCGCGCGCTTCTCACCGCTGCACTGACCGGCGAGCTGAAGAACGCCCAGTTCCGCACCGACGCGAATTTCGGCTTTGCCGTACCGACTTCGCTTGAAGGTATCGACAACAGCATTCTCGACCCGCGCTCGACGTGGGCCGATGGCACCGCCTACGATGCGCAGGCCAAGAAGCTGGTCAACATGTTCGTCACCAACTTCACCAAGTTCGAAGATCATGTCGACAGCACTGTGCGTGACGCGGCCCCTGGCCTGCTGGCGGCAGCCGAGTAAGAGCTCGATTTCTTCACGATACGAACCCGGCCTTGCGCCGGGTTTTTCGTTTGATGCTCTATATGATCATTCTGCTGCTTGAAGTCGGCCTGATGGTTTTCATTATCTTGGATCTGTGGCATCACGCCTGCCGGAGAATGACATGGCAAGCGCGCCCCTTTACATCAGCAGCAGAATAATAATTGCCGGATGGGAACTGACGGAGCAATTCGTGCTGGCTGGCGGCCCGGGTGGCCAGAACGTCAACAAGGTCTCCACTGCGGTTCAACTCTTCTTCAATATCACGGCTTCTCCGGCGCTGTCGGACCGGATCAAGACCAATCTCGTGAAGCTTGGTGGACGGCGCGTCTCGAAAGAAGGCGTGTTGATGATCGAGGCCAGCCAGTTCCGCACTCAGGAGCGGAACCGGGAAGATGCGCGGGAGCGTCTGAAGGAACTGATCCTCAAGGCAGCCGAGCCACCGCCGCCGCCGCGTAAGGCCACCAAGCCGACGAAGGGTTCGGTCGAGCGCAGGTTGAAAGCGAAATCAGGCCGGTCTGATATCAAGAAGATGCGCGGCAAGCCCGGGCAGGATTAGCCATCCCGAACAGATACGAGACGGCCCGATCCCGTCGGAAACAAAGACCTAAAGCTTTCTCAACGCCACCATATCGATCAGATGGTTCTGGCCTTTCCGCAAGATGAGGTCAGCGCGCGGGCGCGTGGGCACGATATTCTCGCGCAGGTTCTTGAGGTTGATATTTTCCCAAAGCCCTTCTGCAATCGCCAGCGCTGCCGTTTCCGAAATCGACGCATAGCGATTGAAGTAGGATGTCGGATCGCGAAAGGCGGTGTTGCGCAGGTTCATGAAGCGGTTGACGTACCAGTTATGGATGACCTTTTCGTCTGCATCGATATAGATCGAGAAGTCAAAGAAGTCCGAGACCATCGGCACGATACGACCGCCTGCCGGCAGGTTGCGCGCCTGCAGCACGTTGATGCCTTCGAAAATCAGGATGTCCGGCCGGTCGACATTGGTGAACTCGGTTGGCAGCACGTCATAGACCAGATGCGAGTAACGCGGCGCCTGGACATTCGGCTGGCCGGCCTTGATGGCGGAAAGAAAGCGAAGCAGCGCGCCAATGTCATAGCTTTCGGGAAAGCCCTTGCGATCCATCAGATTTTCGCGCCGCAGCACCTCGTTCGGATAGAGAAAGCCGTCCGTGGTGATCAGATCGACCTTCGGACTGGAGGGCCAGCGCGCCAGAAGCTCTTTCAGAATACGGGCGGTGGTGGATTTGCCCACTGCAACCGAGCCTGCGATGCCGATGACGAAGGGCGTCTTGTTGACGTGCTCCATATTGAGGAAGCGATTGCGCTGCGCGAAGAGCAGTTGCGACGCTTCCACATGCGAGGAAAGAAGACGTGAGAGCGATAGATAGATCCGCCGGACCTCATCGAGATCAATCGGGTCATCCAGTGAGCGCAGGCGCTTCACCTCGTCGGCGGAGAGCGTCAAAGGCGTGTCGGCGCGAAATTTCGACCATTCTTCCGAGCTGAAGAAGTGATAGGGCGAATACTCATCCGGTCTGAAATGATCGAGTGTCGTTGGCATGCCTTGCTCCCCCCTGCGTGCCATCGTCGTCATGATTGAGGCCTTGATGCCTTTTCCTGCAATCCGGACTGACCTGTCCGTCTCTCCAACTCCGCAAACACATCGGAGAGAGGGATATCGGCGATCTTGAGGACCACGAGAAGATGGTAAAGCAGATCGGCTGCCTCATCCGTCAGGTTTTTGCGATCCTGTGAGATGGCCGCGATGACCGTTTCGACCGCTTCTTCGCCGAGCTTCTTGGCGGCCTTGTTCTGACCGGCGGCAAAAAGCTTGGCCGTCCAGGATTGATCAGGCGATGCGCTGGCGCGTTCGGCAACGATGCGCTCGAGATCGGAAAGGGAAAACCCGCTCATGCTGCTTGTCCTTTGAAAGATCAGTCGAGACGCATGGCAATGCCATGATCGGCCATATAGGCCTTGGCTTGCCCGATCGTATAGGTGCCAAAGTGGAAGATCGACGCCGCCAGAACCGCCGTCGCATGGCCTTCCTTCACGCCCGCCACCAGATCATCCAGATTACCGACACCGCCGGAAGCGATAACCGGAACACGAACCTGATCGGCAATCGTGCGGGTCAGCGCGATGTCGTAGCCGCTCTTCGTGCCGTCGCGGTCCATAGAGGTGATCAGCAACTCGCCGGCGCCGCGCTCCACCATCTTCACGGCAAATTCCACCGCATCGATTCCCGTGGGCTGGCGTCCGCCATGGGTAAAGATTTCCCAGCGATCGGCCTCGCCGTTGCTCGACACCTTCTTGGCGTCGATGGAGACGACGATGCACTGATTGCCGAACTTATCCGCCGCCTGCGCGACGAAATCCGGGTCTTTGACCGCAGCCGAGTTGATCGACACCTTGTCGGCACCGCAAAGCAGAAGCTTGCGAATATCGGACACGGCACGAACGCCGCCACCCACCGTCACCGGCATGAAGCAATGGTCGGCTGTGCGCGAGACCACATCGAAGATGGTTTCGCGATTGTCGGAAGACGCAGTGATGTCGAGAAAGCAAAGCTCATCGGCACCGGCCGCATCATAGGCTTTCGCCGCCTCGACAGGATCGCCCGCATCGATCAGATCGACGAAGTTCACGCCCTTGACGACGCGACCGTCCTTTACATCAAGGCAGGGGATAATGCGTGCTTTGAGTGTCATGCCTTCGCCCCCTTGATCAGCGCCAGTGCTTCCGCCGGATCGATACGCCCGTCATACAGCGCGCGCCCTGAGATTGCACCTTCCAGCTTCGCGGCATCCGGCTCGAGCATGCGCTTGATATCGTCCATCGAAGCAAGCCCGCCGGATGCGATCACCGGAATAGAAACCGCATTGGCAAGCTCAAGCGTCGAGGCCCAGTTGATCCCGGCCAGAATGCCGTCACGGTCGATATCGGTGTAGATGATCGCCGCCACGCCTGCGCCTTCGAAGCGCTTGGCAAGCTCGATCACACCAAGCTCGGAAGCCTCCGCCCAGCCTTCCACCGCAACCTTGCCACCCTTGGCGTCGATGCCCACGGCAACCTGGCCGGGGAAGCGCTTGCAGGCTTCCAGAACCAGAACCGGATCGCGCACCGCAACGGTACCGAGAATGACGCGAGCGAGACCGCGGCTCAGCCATGCTTCGATATGCTCCAGCGTGCGAATACCGCCGCCGAGCTGCACCGGGTTCTTGGTGGATTTCAAAATGGCATCGACAGCTTCGCCATTGACGGTCTGTCCGGCGAAAGCGCCGTTCAGATCCACCACATGCAGCCATTCGAAGCCCTGGTCTTCAAAGGCTTTGGCTTGCGCACCGGGATCGGTGTTGTAGACGGTGGCCTGGTCCATATCGCCAAGCTTCAGGCGAACGCACTGGCCGTCCTTGAGGTCAATTGCGGGAAAAAGGATCATGTCAGGGCTTCCAGCGCAGAAAATTCGAAATGAGGGCAAGGCCGAGCGTCTGGCTCTTTTCCGGATGGAACTGAGCCCCAGCCATATTGTCGCGCCCAACGAAGGCCGTCATCGCTCCACCGTAATTGGTGGTGGCGATGACTTCGTCGCGATGCTTCGCCGCCAGATGGTAGGAGTGGACGAAATAGGCGTGCAAGCCATCGGGCCCGGTCTTGATGCCATCGAAGAGCGGGTGAGGGCGGTGCAATTCCAGCGTATTCCAGCCGATCTGCGGAATTTTGAGAGCCGGGTCCGATGGGGTCATCTCCACGACATCGCCTTCGATCCAGCCAAGCCCCTCGGTCACAGTCTTTTCAAGGCCACGCGAGGACATGAGCTGCATGCCCACACAGACGCCGAGGAAGGGATGGCCCTTCTTCTCCACCACGTCGATCAGCGCCTCATGCATGCCTGTCACCGCACCCAATCCAGCACGGCAATCGGCATAGGCACCGACGCCCGGCAGCACGATGCGGTCTGCCGATGCTACGCTTTCAGGCCGGTCGGTCAGATCGATCGTCGCGTCGATGCCGGCTTCCCGTGCCGCACGCTCGAACGCCTTGGTCGCGGACCGAAGGTTGCCGGAGCCGTAGTCGATAATTGCCACACGCATGTCAGCGCCTTCCATTCAAATCGAATTGGAACGAACCAGCCGGATCGTTCGTCATGAAGCCACCCGCCGCTTCGCGCACTTTCCATTCAGGTTTGGAGACCGAACTCTGTAACGGATGCTCATCTTCGGGGAGGTTCGAAAAATAGATCTCTTCCGCTGTCGAACGATCATGTGAGACGATCACGTCCTTCAGCGTCCAGCCCTTGGCAATCAAATGACGCTGAAGCAGGTTGCGACCTTCGAATCCGGCTATCAGTCCAACAGCCGCGGCAAAAAGAAGCCCGGTGATGCCGAAACCATCAAGGCGCGAGACCTGACCGGCTGCAACCTGCAAGATGACGATCGAGGCGGCCATCCACCACATGCGATGAATGGCAAACCAGAGCCATGGGAAAAACAGAGCAAGCCACGAAAATCTGTCCGCGATGAAGCGTGTGGTGCGATGATCCCTGTCGGGCCCGCCCGGTGCTTCCAGAACAAGATAAGATGTCATTGGCGTTCCTGACGACGTTCAGAGCAGTGCCGCTGTCGGGTGCTCTTCATGTTTCACCGGGTCAGGCCAGCATACCCTTCGTTGAAGGAATGCGACCTGCCTGCCTGGGATCGATTTCAGTGGCGCTGCGCAAGACGCGCGCAACCGCCTTGAAGCACGTCTCGGCGATATGGTGGTTGTTGGCGCCGTAGTGGTTGAGAATATGCAGCGTGATCCCGGCATTCTGCGCCAGCGCCTGGAAGAACTCGCGCACCAGCTCGGTATCGAATGTACCGATCTTCGGTGCGGAGAACTGCACGTTCCAGACCAGGAAGGGGCGGCCGGAAATATCGACGGCGGCCTTCGTCATCGTCTCGTCCATGGCAAGATCGAGCGAGGCATAGCGCGTGATGCCCTTGCGGTCGCCCAGGGCTTTGGCAATGGCCTGGCCGATGGCAATCCCTGTATCTTCCACGGTGTGATGATCGTCGATGTGAAGGTCGCCCTTCACGTCGATCTCCATGTCAATCAGGGAATGGCGGCTCAGCTGGTCCAGCATATGGTCGAAAAATCCGACGCCTGTCGAGATTTTTGCCGTACCGGTTCCATCGATATTCACGCGGACCGAGACGGAGGTCTCGTTGGTCTTGCGGGAAATCTCGGCTGTGCGCTCTGCCATTGCGGCTGCTCCTTGGACAATCTGGCCGTTCCTTACCAGCCCGCACCTCAAATATCCAGTCATTCCATCGTCTTGTAAGTGCCACCCGGTTGCTACGGTTAAGCAAGATTGCAATCGGCAAAACGGGACTTACATAATTTGCGAAAAGGACCGCAGCTCATGAGTGGTCCGATAGAGTAGATACAAGGCCCAGATGGGCAGACAGGTGCTTTATGACCACAATCATTACAGTGAGAAAGGGCGGCAAGGTCGTCATGGCCGGCGACGGACAGGTCAGCCTCGGCCAGACGGTGATGAAGGGCAATGCCCGGAAGGTGCGTCGCATCGGCAAGGGCGAGGTGATCGCCGGTTTCGCCGGTGCCACAGCGGATGCCTTCACCCTTCTCGACCGGCTGGAAAAGAAGCTGGAGCAATATCCCGGCCAGTTGATGCGCGCCGCGGTCGAACTCGCCAAGGATTGGCGCACGGATAAGTATCTGCGCAATCTCGAAGCCATGATGCTCGTCGCCGACAAGTCGATCACACTTGCCATCACCGGCAATGGCGATGTTCTGGAACCGGAGCATGGTGCCATCGCCATCGGCTCCGGCGGCAACTACGCCTTTGCTGCGGCACGTGCCTTGATGGATTCCGAGAAATCCGCCGAGGACATTGCGCGTCAGGCGCTCGATATCGCCGCAGACATCTGCGTCTACACCAACCACAATCTCGTTGTCGAAACGCTGGACGCTGAATAAGCGGACAGACCACCAACCCGTGGTTCCTGCGGGCCGGGCTGCCATAGCTGGCCGCAACAGGAAGCCGAAAGGATCGAAATGACCACTTTTTCTCCCCGGGAGATCGTCTCGGAACTCGACCGCTACATCATCGGTCAGCATGATGCCAAACGTGCTGTCGCAATCGCACTTCGCAACCGCTGGCGCCGCCAGCAGCTCGATGAGAGTCTGCGCGACGAGGTGATGCCGAAGAATATTCTGATGATCGGCCCGACCGGTGTCGGCAAGACCGAAATCTCTCGCCGTCTGGCAAAGCTCGCCGGTGCCCCCTTCATCAAGGTGGAAGCGACGAAATTCACCGAAGTCGGCTATGTAGGCCGTGATGTCGAACAGATCATCCGCGATCTGGTCGAGATCGGTATCGGGCTTGTGCGCGAAAAGATGCGCGCCGAGGTGCAGGCCAAGGCTCATGCCAGCGCCGAAGAGCGTGTTCTTGACGCTCTCGTCGGGCAGACCGCGTCGCCCGCCACCCGGGACAGCTTCCGCAAGAAGCTGCGCGACGGAGAACTCGACAAGAAGGAGATCGATATAGAGGTGGCCGACACCGGTTCCGGCATGCCCGGCTTCGAGATCCCCGGCATGCCTGGCGCCAATATCGGTGTGCTCAATCTGTCTGAAATGTTCGGCAAGGCCATGGGCGGTCGTACCAAGAAGGTGCGCACCACGGTGGAGAAATCCTACGCGGAACTGATCCGCGACGAGTCCGACAAGCTTCTGGACAACGAGCAGATTCAACGCGAAGCGGTCAAATCCGTCGAAAACGACGGCATCGTCTTCCTTGACGAAATCGACAAGATCGCAGCCCGCGATGGCGGAATGGGTGCCGGTGTTTCTCGCGAGGGCGTCCAGCGCGATCTGCTGCCGCTGGTCGAGGGCACAACGGTCTCCACCAAGTACGGACCGGTGAAGACGGATCACATTCTCTTCATCGCGTCGGGCGCTTTCCACGTCGCAAAGCCTTCGGATCTGCTGCCGGAACTTCAGGGCCGCCTGCCGATCCGCGTGGAGCTGAAGCCGCTCACGAAGGAAGACTTCCGTCGCATCCTGACCGAGACCGAGGCGAGCCTGATCCGCCAGTACAAGGCGCTGATGGCGACCGAAGAACTAGACCTGGATTTTACCGACGACGCCATCGATGCGCTGGCCGACGTGGCGGTCCATCTCAATTCGTCGGTCGAGAATATCGGTGCGCGCCGTCTGCAAACGGTTATGGAGCGTGTTCTGGACGAAATCTCCTTCAACGCGCCCGATCGCGGTGGCTCGTCGGTCAAGATCGATGACGCCTATGTCAAGGAACATGTAGGCGATATCGCCGCCGACACGGATTTGTCGCGGTATATCCTCTAAAGCGCACCCATGGCTTTGCAGTCAGCCTAGGTATTAAAATAATGAGGAGTGCGGCAAATCTTGCCGCACTCTTATTTTATCGGCCTTCTCTCGACATAAGGCATCGCTTTTCGTTAATGAATGTCGAAAGTCGATCCTCTGGATTACTCCGGCATCAGAGCCGACAAGAGAAAAGGCATCCGCTCGTGCGCAAAACTCTTCTGGCATTGGCAGCACTTCTGGCCATTGGCACCGTTCTTCCGTCCTATGCTGAGGCCGCGACGCTTGTGCCGCCTGGAAACCGCAATGCGGAACAGCCGAATGTTCCGGGTGCCTCCGCACGCCGCACCAAGGGGTCGAACTCCACCTATGAGCGGAAGTATCAGAAGGTCTACGAGCTTCTGTCCAGCGACAAGCAGCTGATCTCCAAGATCAAGTCGACGGCCAGCCGCTATGGTATCGATCCGATCCATATGATCGGGGCGATCGTTGGCGAACACACTTACAATGTCGATGCCTATGATCGCCTCCAGTCCTATTATGTGAAGGCAGCATCTTATGCCGGAAACAGCTTCCGCTTCGGCTATCAGGATGAAACGATCGCGCAGTTTCTGACGCATTCGCAATTCGCCAAATGTCAGTCGAAAAGCGATTCCTACAGCCTGTGGAATTGCCGTGAAGACGTCTGGGAAGCAAGCTTCCGCGGTAAGAAGGTGGATGGCGTGAGCTATCCTGACAACCGCTTCAGCGCTGTCTTCTTTCAGCCCTTCTATGCCGGACAGACATTCGGTCTCGGCCAGATCAATCCGCTGACGGCGCTCATGCTCTCGGATACGGTAGCGCGCACGTCTGGCTACGAAAGGCTGGACGAGAATGACGCCGCTGCCGTCTACACGGCCATCATGGATCCCGATCATTCGCTTGCCTATATGGCGGCCGCCATCCGCAAATCCATTGATGATTATAAGTCCATCGCCGACATGGATATTTCCAAGAACCCAGGCCTGACATCGACTCTTTATAATCTCGGTGGCTCGCAGCAGCGCGCAGCAGTGCTCGCCCAGAAGAACCGCCAGAGCGGCGCGACCGTCTGGCCGGAAGAAAATTACTACGGCTGGCTCATCAACGAAAAGCTTCCGGAACTCGAAAAACTGCTCTAACTGGAACAGGTGGTCCGGATTATTTCCGGAAAGGAAAAAATCTTTGATGCTTCGCGACAGTTGACGGACGCGGGGTTCACCCTCCACTCTATGGCAAATGACCATAGGGAGATATGTTGTGAGCCGCATCGAGCATAACGGGCTGTCATTCGACGCAACGCTTTACCAGTTCTTGAAGGATGAGGTTCTACCTGAGACCGGGCTGAACGCGGACACCTTCTTTGACGGGTTCTCTGCCATCGTCCACGATCTGGCGCCGAAGAACAAAGAGCTTCTTGCCAAACGCGACGCCTTCCAGGAAAAGCTCGATGGTTGGTATCGCCAGAACGGCGCGCCCTCCGATCTCGCTGCCTATGAAGCCTATCTCCGCGAGATCGGCTACATCGTGCCGGAAGGTGAGGCCTTCAAGGTCAACACCCAGAACGTCGATCCTGAAATCGCCGAACTCGCCGGGCCGCAGCTCGTCGTGCCGGTGATGAATGCCCGCTATGCGCTGAACGCGGCCAATGCCCGCTGGGGTTCGCTTTACGACGCGCTGTATGGCACGGACGCGATTGCAGAAGACGACGGCGCCGAAAAGGGCAGGGGCTACAATCCTCGTCGCGGCGAAAAGGTCATTGCCTGGGCAAGATCTTTCCTCGACGGCTCGGTGCCGCTTGCCAGCGGCAAATGGGCAGATACCAGCGGCTTGCGAGTCGTTGACGGTGCTTTGAGCATCGATCTGGACGGCAGTTCGACAACACTTGCCGATCCGGCACAATTTGCCGGCTTCGAGGGCGATGCGTCGAAGCCATCCACCGTTCTGCTGAAAACCAACGGCATCCATATCGAAATCATCGTCGATCCTACCACCAACATCGGCAAGGGTGATCGCGCCGGTATCTCCGATGTCATCCTTGAGTCGGCGCTCACCACCATCATGGATTGCGAAGACTCGGTTGCAGCCGTGGATGCCGAAGATAAGCTGGTCGTCTATCGCAACTGGCTCGGCCTGATGCGCGGCGATCTGACGGAAGTGGTTTCCAAGGGCGGTGAGACCTTCACCCGCCGCCTCAATCCCGACCGCAACTACACAGCACCTAGCGGTGCGGCTCTGGCGCTTCCCGGTCGCTCGTTGATGCTGGTGCGCAATGTGGGTCACCTGATGACCAACCCGGCCATCCTCGACCGTGATGGTCAGGAGGTTCCGGAAGGCATCATGGATGCCATCATCACCGGTCTGATTGCGCTTTACGATGTCGGCCCGAACGGTCGCCACCAGAACTCGCGCGCCGGCTCCATGTATGTGGTGAAGCCCAAAATGCACGGGCCGGAAGAGGTTGCTTTCGCAGCTGAAATCTTCAGCCGTGTGGAGCAGCTTGTCGGCATGCGGCCAAACACCATGAAGATGGGCATCATGGACGAGGAGCGCCGCACGACGGTCAACCTCAAGGAATGCATTCGCGCCGCCAAGGACCGCGTCGTCTTCATCAATACCGGCTTCCTCGATCGCACCGGCGATGAAATTCATACCTCGATGGAAGCGGGCCCGATGATCCGCAAGGGCGACATGAAGCAGGCGGCCTGGATTGCGGCTTACGAAAACTGGAATGTCGATATCGGTCTCGAATGCGGCCTCTCCGGCCACGCGCAGATCGGTAAGGGCATGTGGGCCATGCCCGACCTGATGGCTGCCATGCTGGAGCAGAAGATCGCTCACCCCAAGGCTGGCGCCAACACCGCCTGGGTCCCGTCGCCGACCGCGGCAACGCTGCACGCGACTCACTACCACAAGGTGGATGTCGCCCACGTTCAGGAAGGGTTGAAGAGCCGTGGCCGCGCCAAGCTTGCCGATATTCTCTCCGTTCCAGTCGCCGTTCGCCCCAACTGGACGCCAGAAGAAATCCAGCGGGAACTGGACAACAACGCCCAGGGAATTCTGGGCTATGTCGTGCGCTGGGTCGATCAGGGCGTCGGCTGCTCCAAGGTACCCGACATCAACAATATCGGCCTGATGGAAGACCGTGCCACGCTGCGCATCTCTGCCCAGCATATGGCAAACTGGCTGCGCCACGGCGTCGTCTCAGAGGATCAGATCGTAGAGACCATGAAGCGCATGGCAGCCGTGGTCGATCAGCAGAATGCCGGCGACGCGGCCTATACGCCCATGGCCGGCAACTTCGATGGTTCGGTGGCGTTCCAGGCTGCAGTCGAACTGGTGCTAAAGGGCAGGGAGCAGCCGAATGGCTATACCGAGCCGGTCCTGCACCGTCGCCGTCTTGAGCTGAAAGCCAAGCAAACCGCCTGATTGTATCATCTATCGGTTATGAACGCTTCCCTTGCACCGGAAGCGTTCATAACCGGAAACAAGAAAGCCGCCGGGACATTCCTCGGCGGCTTTTTCATGCTCTGTGTCCAGAATTACTGGATCACGATAACCTTGGAGCTGCGGCCTGGACGGATGCGGCTGTAGAGATCGATGACGTCCTGGTTGATCATGCGAATGCAGCCGGAAGAGGCGGCGGTGCCGATCGAAGCCCATTCAGGCGAACCGTGGATACGGAACAGCGTGTCCTGGCCCTGTTCGTTGAAGAGATACATGGCGCGCGCACCGAGTGGATTGCTGATGCCAGGACCCATGCCGTTTTCGACATACTTGGCCACGTCCGGCTTGCGGGCGGCCATTTCCTTCGGCGGATGCCAGGTCGGCCACTCCTGCTTCCAGGCCACATAGGCTTCACCAGCCCAGGCAAAACCCTGCTTGCCAACGCCGATGCCGTAACGCACGGCCTTGCCGCCGGGCAGGATGTAATAGAGGAAGCGCTCACGGGTGTTGACGATCACCGTGCCTGGCTTTTCCGCTGTCTCGTAGTTCACGATCTGGCGGTGAAACTTCTTGTCGACGCGGTTGATCGGAATGGCTGGAAGGGCATAACCAGCGTCCGTGGTCGCGCCGTAAACCTCATCGCCAAAGATCTGAGCGGTCTCGACCACAACTGGGGTCGTGAGAGGGCGGGCGGAAGAGGTTTCAGTCGTCGTGGACGCGCAGCCGGTCAGCGCAAGGATGGACGACAGGCCGAGTGCAGTCAATGAAGTGCGAATGCGCATGGTGTTCTCGCGGAAAATTCGCTTATATAAGCGGTGCATGAAGCGATATTGGATCATCGGGTTATTTTCGATTAATCCTTGCTTGGCAAGCCATCGCACCGCAGCAAGATTACCGCTTGTGCGAAAATGCCGCTTCATGGTCTTTTTGCAACAATTTCGGGGCCCTTTTCCAGAATCGATCCATGACTATTCTTTCCTTTACCAATAACAACCCGTTAATCGACGGTCGCCAATCTGAGAAAGCCATGCTTGTGCGTCGGGGCGTACAAATATTGCTGCACGAGATGCGACACTCCGTCCTGCCGGAACTGGCTTTGTCCAGCGGCAGGCGCGCGGATCTGATCAGCCTGTCGGTCAAAGGCGAAATCTGGATCATCGAGATCAAATCCTCGATTGAGGATTTCAGGGTGGATCGCAAGTGGCCGGATTATCGGCTGCATTGCGACCGGCTGTTCTTCGCCACCCACGCGGCCGTTCCGCTCGATATCTTTCCGGAAGAGTGCGGGCTTTTTCTCTCGGACGGATATGGAGCCCATATGGTGCGGGAGGCACCGGAACATAAGCTGGCGCCTGCCACACGCAAATCCGTGATGTTGGACTTTTCCCGAACCGCCGCCCGCCGCCTGATGATGGCCGAATGGTCGACCGGCACCAGCTACTCGGACTGATACGTTGTCGTTTGCTTACTTAGGTGCGCGCTTGGCCAGAATACGCTGCAGCGTGCGGCGATGCATGTTGAGCCGCCGTGCCGTCTCCGAGACGTTCCGCTCGCACATTTCATAGACGCGCTGAATATGTTCCCACCGCACCCGGTCGGCGGACATCGGGTTTTCCGGCACTTCCATCCGGTCGCCTTCGCGCTGTGTCAGCGCGTTGAACACATCGTCGGCATCTGCAGGCTTTGCCAGATAGTCCAACGCGCCGAGCTTCACGGCCGTGACCGCGGTTGCAATATTTCCATAGCCGGTCAGAACGACGATTTGCGTGTCATCGCGATGCTGTCGGATAGCCTCGATGACTTCCAACCCGTTGCCGTCACCCAGCCTCAGGTCTACCACCGCATATTTCGGCGGCGCGCTTTTCGATTTCTCGATGCCTTCGCTGACGGACTCGGCGGTGTCGACGACAAAGCCGCGAGCTTCCATGGCGCGTGCTAGACGGCGCAGAAACGGACCGTCATCATCGACGATCAGGAGTGACTTATCCGGACCGATCGCATCCGAAGCTGTCACCGCCTCTTCTTCTCGCTTTTGTCCGTCATCTGCCATGGTCGTTTCCTTCGGTCATTTGTATGTTTCGGCGATCATATCCCTCATGCGCCACGAGCGTAAGAGCTTCCTAACAGACCGCCAGAGCATGGTCAGCGCCAAACTGTGCAGCAACTTTGCGATGACGATGCGCGGGGAATTAAAGAGCGACAGCGTAAGGAGCGAAACTGAAAGATCGCAATACGCTTGACATCACCGGCCCTTATTATCCTCCATGACGGATCGCGGCCAGATAACGGTGACCTTCGCACCTGCGGCATTTGGTCCACGATTTTCGAATGTGAGCGAAGCGCCGGATCGTTCCAGTAACGTCTTGGCGATGAAGAGCCCTAGTCCCAGACCGCCAGCCGTCGAATCATTGTGCCGCTCGGTCACGTAAGGATCGCCGATTCGCGCCAGGATATCCGGCGAATATCCATCGCCATCATCCTCGATCGTCACCATCACCTGCTGTTGGTCATGTGCCACGGTGACAGTCACCATCTCCTTGGCATAATCGACGGCGTTTTCCAGCAGGTTACCTAGCCCGTAGAGAATGCCGGCATTGCGCGCGCCAACCGGCTCATCCGCCCTTCCGGACTTCTCGACCAACTTGAGTTTCACGCCAAATTCCCGGTGTGGCGCCATCACCTCCTCGATCAACGAAGAGAGCGGAAGCCTGCGAATATGTTCCTCGCCTTCGGCAGACAGAGATGTCAGCCGGCGCAGGATGTCCCGGCATCGCTCGCTCTGGCTGCGCAGCAGCGCGACATCCTCGCTAAAGCGCTCGTCTTGTCCAAGCTCGCGTTGCATTTCCTTGGCAACGACACTGATCGTCGCCAGCGGCGTTCCCAACTCGTGCGCGGCGGCTGCGGCGAGACCATCCAGTTGCGAAAGGTGTTTTTCCCGCTCCAGCACCAGCTCGGTTGCTGCAAGGGCATCGGCCAGCTGATTGGCCTCATGCGACACGCGGTATGCATAAAAGGCGGCAAACAGCATCATCGCCACGATCGAGCACCAGATGCCGATATGAATGATGAGCTGGATCGGCAGTTCTTCGCCCGGATACCACGGGACCGGAAAGGGCGAAAAGGCAATCGCTGTCACGCAGGTCAGCGCGAAGAACAGCAAAACGAGAGAATGCTTCAGCGGTTGCGAGGCAAAGGCAATAATGACCTGAACGCAGATTAGTGGCGCAAACGGGTTGGACAGGCCACCGGTAATATATATCAACGCCGTCAATTGCAGCAGGTCGAAGGCAAGCAGCAGCGTCGCTTCCCAGGGCTCCAGGCGATAGGTCGGCGGAAAGCGAGCCGACAGGAAGAGATTGGCTGTCGCCAGCGCCGCAATGAGCAGCGCGCAGGTCAGTAGCGGCAGGGGAAAGCCAAGACCGAATGCAACGATCAGAAGCGTGGCGCTCTGTCCGGCCACGGCAAGCCAGCGCAGCCAGACAATGGTCTGCAACCTGATCTGGCGGCTGGCGCGGCCAAACCGCGTTGTTTCTACGGGCTGCTTCGCCATTGGTCCCTCTTTATCATCTCAGGTACCGCGCGGCTTGGCGCGGTGCGTCGGTTGCGCGGATGCCGGATCTTCCGGCCAGGGGTGGCGCGGATAACGCCCCCTCATATCCGCCCGCACATCCTTCCAGGAGCCGGCCCAGAAGCCTGGCAAATCCCTAGTGGTCTGTATCGGCCTGTGGGCAGGCGAGGTCAATTCCAGCAACAGTGGCAATTTGCCACCCGCAACACTCGGGTGATCCTTCAATCCGAAGAGCTCCTGCACGCGGATGGTCAGTGTCGGTTCCTCACCTTCATAGTGGATGGCGTGCTTTTGTCCGGTCGGCGCTTCGAAATGGGTAGGAAGCAGTTTGCTCAGTTGGCGTAACTCTTCATGCGGAACCAGCGAGCGCAGCCCTTCGATGATGTTGCCGCTACTGATCTCATGGATCGTCTTGGCGTCGTGCTGAAAGGGTACGAACCACTCATCCAGCCGGTCGATCAGTGCCGCGTCGCTCATATCCGGCCAGGGCGCGCCGACGCTGCGGTGAAGAAAGCCGAGGCGATGGCGCAATTGCTGCGCGTCTTTCGAAAAGGGCAGGATGCCAAGGCCATGCTCGCGAATGCCGTTTGCGAGCGCTTGTGCAGCCTTCTCACCAGAGGGGCGTGCCAGAGGTGTTTCATCGAGAATAATGGCGCCGATGCGCGAGACGCGTCTGGCGCGAACCTGCCCGCTTGGCTTGTCGAAGAAAAGCTGGTCTTCCTTGATGATCGCCTCCGGCAGGAATGCTTCCACATCGCGTAGGCTGATCGAGGCGGCGGCGAGAATGCGCGGCCTTGCGGCGCGACCGACAATGTCGGCCACCACCAGCATCTTTTGGGTTGCCAACCGCTCCGTCTCTTCCAACTCGCCACCACGGCCATTAGCCATGACATAGCGACCTCGCGCCCCGCGCTGGAATGCGATGCGGTCCGGAAAGGCATGCAACAGAAGCTGCCCGGCCGTCAGAGGCGCTTCCGATTCATTGTTTTTACCTGGGAGAGAGGAAACGAGCCGTTTTGCCAGTCCCCTGGCGGCGGTCGCGCGCTCCGACTTTTCGCCTTTGAACCGACGAAGCCGCTCTTCAAGATCAATATCGTTGCCGCCGAGACCCTGCTCGGTTAGCAGCACGGCGAGCAGGGACGCCTCACCCCCGCATCCAAGCGCGTCAGCCGCGAGCACCATGGCCGCGAGGCGAGGGGGCAGAGCCATCTCCCGCATCAGCTTTCCGCGTGCCGTAATCGCCCCCGACCCATCAAGAGCACCAAGCCCTTGCAGCAGCGCATTCGCCTCCTTCAACGTAGACGCCGGTGGCTGATCGAGAAATTTGAGGGAGGCCGGATCGCTCACACCCCAATGGGCGAGATCGAGCGCGAAACCGGAAAGATCGCTGGCCAGAATCTGCGGCGGCGTAAACGCTGGCAGCGCCGCTGTCTGTCCCGCATGCCACAGGCGGATGGCGATACCGGGCTCCGTGCGCCCCGCGCGACCAGCCCGCTGGTCTGCAGAGGCACGAGAGACTTTCACTGTCTCAAGCCGGCTGATGCCGGTCGATGGTTCGAAGACGGGCAAACGTTGCAGCCCGCTATCGATAACGATTCGCACCCCATCGATGGTGATCGACGTCTCGGCAATCGATGTCGCCAATACGATTTTGCGTCGACCCTTCTCAGTGGGCTTGATCGCCGATTCCTGTTCCTTTTGCGAGAGATTTCCGTAAAGTGGGATCACCTGCGTGCCCGCGTCGAAGCGACCCTCCAGTCTCTCCGCGGTGCGCTTGATCTCCGCTTGTCCCGGAAGAAAGGCGAGGATCGAGCCGGCCTCTGCTGCATGCGCCTCGATGATGGCACGCGAAACCTTGTCTTCGATCCGCTCTTGCCCTGACCGGTCTTCATAACGGATATCGACCGGAAAGCTGCGCCCAAGACTGGTGATGACCGGAGCCCGATCCAGCAACGCACTGATCCGTTCCGAATCCAGCGTGGCAGACATCACCAGGATATGCAGGTCGTCGCGCAAGCCTGCCTGCACATCCAGGGCCAGCGCAAGACCGAAATCGCCATCGAGCGAGCGCTCATGAAACTCGTCGAAGATGACGACCGAAACACCGCTCAGTTCTGGATCATCCAGAACCATTCGCGCAAAGACGCCTTCGGTCACCACCTCGATCCGCGTCTTGGCGGAAACGCGATTGTCGAGCCTCATGCGATACCCCACGGTGCCGCCGACGTCTTCGTTCAGGAGGGTCGCCATGCGGCTTGCCGCCGCGCGCGCCGCCAGCCGTCGAGGTTCCAGCAGAATGATCTTGCCGTCACCAAGCCGATCCTGATCGAGGAGATAAAGCGGTACCAGAGTTGTCTTACCGGCGCCCGGCGGGGCGCAGAGAACGGCGCGTTTTGCACGGCCGAGTTCTTGTCCTAACTCATCCAGCACATCCGTGACGGGGAGGTTGCTTGAACCATGGAGTGCCGCTTTGATCGTGCTCGTCATAAAATCAGTTGGTCCGTCGCGTCACGCTTTCATAAGCGAGGATAGCGCCAGCCAGATCCTCCAGCGCCGCCCCGACCGATTTGAAAAGCGTGATCTCGTTATCGTTGTTGCGGCCCTTTTGACGCCCGGAAACGAGATCGGCAAGCTCTGCCCTGATATCCTGTCGCTGAAGTACGCCCGTTTCGAACGGCTGCACGATATCGCCGCCTTCTTTAAGAGCGCCATCGAATGTGTCCACATAGACGCTTGCGCGCTGAACGGCAGCATCGTCGCTTTCGCGCATGGACGGCTTGAAGGCGCCGACGAGATCGAGATGCGCGCCGGGCTTCAGCCACTCACCTCTGATCAACGGCTCGTTGGAGAGAGTAGCGCAGGAAATGATATCCGCGTCCCGTACCCCGACTTCCAGATCGGCGCAGGCAAAAGCATTGAGCCCCATCGCCCGGGCCTCAGCCGCGGTCTTCTCCGCAGAAGCGGTGTTTCGTCCCCATATATGGAAGGTGGAAATGTTTCGCACCGTCGCATGGGCCTGCATCAGGTTGATCGAGAGGCGCCCGGTGCCAACCATCAGCATGGATGATGCATCGTCTCTCGCAAGATATTTGGCTGCAAGAGCCGACGTCGCTGCTGTACGCCGCGCGGTAAGCTCGCCACCTTCCACCGCCGCCAGCATTTCCCCTGTCTTGCCGGATGACAGTAGATAGGTACCAAAAATCGCGGGAAGGGCACGCGTGCTGTTGTCTGGAAAGACCGAGAGAATCTTCACGCCTATATAAGAGCCGGGCACCCAGGCGGGCATCATCAGCAGCGTGGCATCTCTCTCACCCGGCACGGCGACATCATGATGATGCCGAACGGGCATCTCGCAACCGATGCGAAACATGGTTTCGATCGCCTCGATCAGCTGCGGCCAGGCCAGCGCGCTGCGCGTTTCGTCTTCGTTCAGAACCAGCATAGACTTTCCCTTTTCCTCATATGCGCGAAGCTTATCATGCGAAGCGCATGATTGAAGAGAGAGGCGATTTGCAGAGCTCCAAAACAGGTTCGATAACCGGGTCCAGCAAGCCGTTTTGAATAACCAATCGAAAAAGCTCAACAATTACGGTCACTTACGAAAAAACGACAGATTTATGAAAAACGTCTGTTGACTTGTTTGGGGTGTGTCTCTTATAAGTCCGCTCACTGACGAGGGCGGCGGCGCTGCTGGCGACGAAGTCCTTTGTTCTAGAGAAAATCGGAAAAGATGAGCTGATGCTTGTTGCTCTTGGGTCTTGAT